>JASLJO010000035.1 GCA_030152505.1 Solirubrobacterales bacterium
TGACGACCTACACCGGCTCCCACAACCTCACCTTTTCCGGGGCCGCGACGAGCCCCGGGGGAACCGCTCCGACCGTCGTCAACAGCTCGGGCAGCGCCAAAGCGTTCGGCAGCGCGACCGCGATCACCTTCACCGCGGGCATCGCCGCCGTCAACTCCGCCAAAAACGGCGTGATGAAGCTCTACAACGCCCAGACCACCAGCATCGACGTCAGCGACGGATCGATCTCCAGCGAACCGGACCTGGCCGTCACCGTGACCCCGACGACGGCCTCGAAACTCACGCTGAGCGCCACTTCGACCACGCCCGTGGCGGGAAGCGGCGACAACCTGACCACCACCGCGCAGGACACCTACGGCAACACGGCAACCTCCTACATCGGCTCGCACAACCTCACCTTCTCGGGCGCCTCGGCCAGCCCCAGTGGCGAAACGCCGACGGTGACCGACAGCTCGGGCGTGGCCACTCCCTTCGGCAGCGCGACCGCGATCGTCTTCGCCGCCGGCGTGGCGAGCGTCTCCGGCCCGAGCAACGGCGTGGCGAGGCTCTACAAAAGCGGCTCGACCAGCCTCAAAGTCAGCGACAGCTCTTTCACCAGCGCCACCGCCACGGTGACCGTGGCCGCGGCGACGGCCTCGAAGCTGTCGCTGTCGGCGGCCTCGACGACGCCGGCGGCCGGGGCCTCCGACAGCCTGACGACCACCGCGCTCGACACCTACGGCAATACCGCCACCGAATACACCGGCACGCACAATCTCGTTTTCTCGGGGGCCTCGGCCAGCCCCAGCGGCGCCGCCCCGACCGTGTCCGACAACTCCAACGTCGCAATCGCCTTCGGCACGGCGACGGCGATCGCCTTCACCGCCGGCGTGGCCAAAGTCTCCTCGACGAAAAACGGCGTGATGAAGCTCAACAGAGCCGAGGTGGCGAGCGTCTCGGTCAGCGACGGCTCGATCTCCACGCCCACCGGGCTCACGGTGACCGTCAGCGCCGGCTCGGCGGCGAGGTTCGCCCTCACCCACGTGACGATCAGCGCCGGCAGCATCGGCTCCCCCTGCCTCTTCACCTGCGCCGTGACCGGGCTCGGCAACAGCGGCACGATCAAAGCCAATGTCGCGGTGACCGACAGCGTCGGCAACACGGTCAGCGCCCTCGGCACGGGACACGTGGCAAAAGTCACCTCGACCGGGGGCACGATCGCCGGCACCCCGCTGGCGATTCCCAGCACCGGCGTCGCCGAATCGGTCGCCCAGTTCACCTACACGGCGCCGGCGAGTGGCAGCTTCACCAACACGATCACCGTCGCGGCGTCCGAAGGCACCGCCTACACCAACGCGACCGCAACCGCAAGCAAATAAGGGGTGGATTGCGCCGAGATGATTGGTGGGATAGGTTCTACTTTTAATCTAAAAGATAGGAGTAGATCAAGTGGCTGATTCGAATCCAAACCGCCATGAGGTCCCACAGGAGGACGTCGAGAGGCTGGACCGGCTGTCCGAGGAAGTCCGCGGGCGGCTTGCCGAGATCGGAATGATCGTCGCGCGCATAGCGGGAGACGGGCGCGGCGCAAGTGCGGTCGTCAGCTTCGTCCCCCGCGAGGCACAGCGGGTCGCGGTCGAGGCGGCGGCACCGGGGGGCGATTGGATGGAGATCGTCGACACGCCGACCGGCAACTACTGCTATGGATCGATCGGGGGGCACAACTTCATGGACTGCCCCTGCGGAGGCTCGGGCCCCCCTTGAGCCGGGCTCGCCGGGAGCAACCGCCGAGATCGCCGCGCGGATGTGTGCCGGCAGCGCCTTCCGGGCAGTAGTTTCGTCACCCGATTCGAGCAGCGAGCGAAAGGAGGGCGATGGCGACTTCTCTGGACGAAACCGTGGCCTTGGTCACCGGCGCCAGCAGCGGCATCGGCGAGGCAACCGCGCGGGCGTTGGCGGCGCAGGGGGCGAAGGTGGCGCTGGCGGCGCGCCGCCTCGAGCGGCTCGAGCGGCTCGCCGCCGAGATCGGTGGCCACGGCCACACCGCGCTGGCGATCGAGGCTGACATCGCCGAGCGGGAGCAGGCGATCGCCGCGGTCGACCGCACCGTCGACGAGCTGGGGGGCTCGGCATCGTCGTCAACAACGCCGGGGTGATGCTGCTCGGGCCGATCGAGGGCGCGCCGACCGAGGAATGGGACCGGATGATCGACATCAACCTCAAGGGCCTGGTCAACACGACCCACGCCGCCCTCCCCCACCTGCTCGCCGCCGCCGAGGAATCGGAGCGCGGCTGCGCCGACGTGGTCAACATCAGCTCCGTCGCCGGGCGTGTCGCCCGGACGGGATCGGGCGTCTACAACCTGACCAAGCACGGGGTCGGCGCCTTCAGCGAGTCCTTCCGCCAGGAGTTCGCCGGCCGCCGGGTGCGCTCGACGCTGGTCGAGCCGGGCGCCGTCGCCACCGAGCTCACCGACCATCTGCGCGATGGGGTGCGGGAGCAAGTCAGGGAGCGATTCGCCGGCATCGACGTACTCGAGGCGGAGGACATCGCCGACGCGATCGCCTATGCGGTCACCCGCCCGGCGCACGTCTGCGTCAACGAGATCCTCATCCGGCCGACCGAACAGGTCGGCTGACTCACTCCCTCGGCGGCCGCGGCGTGATCAGCGCGACGGGCAGGCCGAGGCCGGCGGAGCGGCGCAGGGTGGCGATGCGACGGCCGGGCTGAATGGCGGGGCGGATCTCGCTGACCCGGTCGCCGAGCAGAGTGACGGTTCCCTCCAGGTCGGGGGCGACGAAGGCGAGGCCCCAGAAGAAGGCTGGGTGGTCTCCCCCGGCTCGTTCGATCGCCTCGGGTGGCTCCTGCACGACCTCGAGGATCGTCGCGCCGAGGCGGAAGAACGCCTGCCGCGGTGCCCCCGCCGGCGTCGGCTCCTCACGGATGCGCCGCAGGTCGAGTCCGGCTGACCGCAGGGCGGCGACCGTCCGCTCCAACTCCGGCGTGATCGCCACCACGTGGTCGACGGCGGTGAGTCCGTTGGGGTGAGGCGGGGCGACGGCGGGCGGGGGGCGATCCGAGCGTCCCGTGGGCAGGCCGTCCAGCTCGGTCGCCTCGACGTCGCGCAGGGTCCAGCCTGCCAACCGCTGCCCCGCCCCCGATCCGGCGAGGCAAATCCGCACCTCCCCGAGGACGCAGGTGTCGCCTTGGACCGCGAAGCCGAGCGCCGCCCAGGCCTCGGGGGGATCCGCAACCGTCAGCTCGTCGATCGTCGTGGTCATACGTCCTCGAGCGCGCGACCGCTGACCACGGACAGTGGTGATTCGGCGACGACGTCCGAGCCGCGTCTCGCCTCCTTGTCGCTGCGCTTGATCAGCAGCCACTGGGGCTTCGCGCCGCGGCCGGTGCGCTGCAGGGCGAAGCCGCCCCGCAGCTTCTCGCCGTGCAGGACGAAGACGGCGTGGCCGCGCTCGAGCGCCTCCGGCCAGGGGACCCGGCCGCCCTGCTCGTAGCCGCCCCGGTCCCAGACGATCACGCCGCCCCGATCGGTCGGCCCCTCGAAGTCGTTGTGGGAGATCTCGTGGTCCTCGACCTGCACGGCGAGGCGCTTGACGCCAGGGTCCATCGAGGGCCCCTTCGGCACCGCCCAGGAACGCATCGCCCCCTCGACCTCGAGGCGCAGGTCGAAGTGATGCGCGGTCGCGGCGTGCTCCTGGACGACGAAGACCCCAGCGCTGACGCCGCGGATCGCGAACTGCTCGTGCCCCTCGACCTTGACGTTCTCGCCGGTCAGCTCGTCGACTCGGGCACCGCGCGGCCCCTTCCCCAGGAACGCCATCAGTTCCTCCACCGCCCCTCCGGGCCCCTCGGCATGGACGAGCAGGCTCCCGTCCTCCGCGTTCCGCACCCAGCCCATCACCCCAAGCCTCCGAGCCCGCCGCGCGGTCGCATCCCGAAACCCGACAGCCTGCACCCGTCCGCACACGACCGCCCGCACAGCCTTCTCCGCTCGTTTTCGCCCCCCCATCAGCCAGCGGCCCCTCCCGAGCCCCGGCTCGGGCGCGTCACGATGTGGTCGAGAACCCGTTCACCATCGACGCTCAGGATCCGCACGTAAGCCGTGTAGGCGCCGTCGGGACCGGTGAAATGACACCGGAAGCGGGTGCCCACCTCCGCGGGAATCCCCGCCGGACACCGCACGTCGGCCGGGCGGTAGCCGGTGTGTCTGACGACGAAGCGCGAGACGGTCCGCTCCGTCGCGTGCCGCCTGATCGTGCTTTCCCCGCAACCTGACAGCAGGAGGGCGACGAGGCACGCTATTGCTGGGCCAGCCCACCGCACTGTCGCCATCTTATGGTCTGCAGCCGGATCCTCCATGAAGCTCCGCTCTGACCAGCCGCAGGCCGACATCGAGCGAGGCGAGGTTGCGCAGCTCGCCGTGGCGGCGGTCCCACTCGCCGCTCTCGAGGTCGTGTCGGAGGCGGCCGAGGCCGCGGTCCACCGCTGCGGGCGGCAGCTGATGCCAGGTCGAGGAGGCGCGGCGCACACCCGGGTCGAGATGCGCCTCGGGCCGGCCCCAGAGGGCGACGCAGAAGCCGTCGCTGCAGTCGTTCGAGACGGGGATCGTGTCGATCTCCATATTCGGCAGGATGGACTCGAGCAGCTCGATCGATGGGAAGGCCCGCCGGTCGTGCTCGATGATCTCCGGCAGGTAGTCGCGGCAGAGCCACATATCCGCGGTGACGTCGAGGTCGAGGGTGAGGAGGACAACCCGCTCGCGGGTCACGCGGAGCACCTCGGCGAGGCCCCGGTCGACGTCGTCCCAGTGCTGCATCGTGAAGACGCCCATCGCCGCATCGACGCTCTTGTCCTCGAGCGGGAGGGACTCGACAACCGCCTCGATCACCGTGGCCGAGCCCGGCGGGCGCTGGGCGATCATCACCGGCGAGGGCTCGACCGCGATCACCTGGCAATCCGGCGGCTCGTAGGAGCCGGCGCCGGCGCCGACATTGAGAACGCTCTTCGCGTCGCCGAGTGCTCCCCAAATGGCCGCCTCGATCCGCGGATCGGCGCGGCGCACCCCGCTGTAGCCCAGGCCCATTCGATCGTAGGCGGGAGCCCTCATCGCTCGGCCGCGCGCCGACCGGCACCGGGCGATTCTGCCGGCCCACCATCGCGCAGCAGGGTGACGAGCAGCTCGACGAAGTCTCCATATAGGTCATGGCGCACCGCGTCGGGGCTGACCAGCGATTCGACCGCCAGGCCGATGCCGAGCGCGCGCAGCACGAGAGCGAGCTCATCGGCGGGCAGCGCAAGCTCGACCCCGGCCTCCTGCTGGTACTGGGAGATATAGCGGGCGACCGCCTCGCGCATCGCCGCCGAGCGGGTGCCGAACCGCCTGGCGAGCTCGGGGTCCCGATCTCCGTGGGCGATGAACTCCATGTGCAGGACGACGGACTCGCGGTCGCGCCCGAACCGGTCCATCCACTGATCCGCGAGGGCGCGGGCCCGGGTCTCGAGGGGAGCGTCTGGAGGGAGCGCGCCCTGGGTCTCGGCCAGCTCGCGCACCCGCTCGGCCATGTAGTCCTCGAAGACGGCGAGAAAGAGGTCGGCCTTGCCCTCGAAGTTGGAGTAGACCGCGCCGTGCGAGTAGCAGGCCTCCTCGGCGATCTCCTCCACCGAGGCGCCGTTGTAGCCGTTACGGGCGAAGACCCGGCTCGCGGCGGCGATCAGCTCAGCCCGCGTACGGGCCTGCCTCTCCCTCCGGGTCTCTCTTTTTTGCTTGGCAACCATTCAGATTGGGAGTCTAACTTGAATTGTGAGTCAAATCTAGAACGCAGGACGCTTCGTTGGGAATAGGAACCGACGACCTCGGCGACCGCCGAAACTGATGGCGTCCGTGCCAGACCGCCGCGCCCATCGAACCCCGGGTCGCCATGCCCACTGGCGGCTCGCAAGGCGTCGTCACCTTCTGCTCGGCGGGGGAACGGCCGCCGCCCTGCTTGCCGTCGTCGGCCCCGGGCTTCTCGCCGGACTCTCCGACGACGATCCCGCCGGGATCACCACCTACTCGATCCTCGGCGCCAAATACGGCTACGAGCTGCTCTGGGTCCTCGCACTCTCCACCGTGGCGCTGATCGTCTTCCACGAGCTGGGCGTGCGGCTGGGGATCGTCACCGGCAAGGGGCTGTTGACGCTGGTCCGAGAGCACCATGGGGAGCGCGCGGCAGGGGTCGTCGTGGCGGCGCTGGTGATTGCGAACACCGGCACGCTCTGCGCCGAGTTCGCCGGCGTGGCCGCGGGGATGCAGCTGCTCGGCGGCATGAGTCGCTACCTGAGCGTTCCCCTCGCCGCGATCGGGGTCTCCGCTCTCGTCCTGCGGGAGAACTTTCGCCATGTCGAGCACTTCCTGCTCGCCCTCAGCTCCGTCTTCGTCGCCTACGTGATCGCCGGATTCCTCGCCCACCCTGACTGGGGCGCGACGGCCGAGGGGCTCGTGGTGCCGAGCATTCCTCTGAACCACGATGCGATCCTCGTCGCGGTGGCGACGGTCGGCACGACGCTCGCCCCCTGGGGACTCGCCTTCATCCAGTCCTACGCGGTCGACAAGCGGTTGCGCGTCAAGGACCTGCGCTTCGAGCGGATCGACGTCGTGGTCGGTGCCTTTGCTCACCGGGGTGATCGGCCTGTTCGTCGTGATTGCCTGCGCCGCGACCCTGCACCCGGCGGGCGTGGCCGTAAACGACGCCGGGGACGCGGCAAAGGCCCTCGAACCGCTGGCCGGCGATCTGGCCGCGACCCTCTTCGGTCTGGGCTTTCTCGGCGCCGCACTTCTCGCGGCGGCGATCGTCCCCCTCTCCACCGCCTACTCGATCTCCGAGGCGCTGGGCCGGCGCGCCGATCTGGACGACAGCTTCGCCGAGGCGCGCGCCTTCTATCTCAGCTTCGGCGTGGTCGTCCTGGTCGCGGCGGCGATCGTCCTCATCCCGGGCGCCCCGCTGATCCAGCTCCTCTTCCTGACGCAGGCGCTCAACGCCGTGCTTCTGCTGGTCATCCTTCCTTTCATCCGCTCCCTGGCACAGGACACCGAGCTGATGGGCGCCCACGCCATGGGCAGGCGCGGCCGCTGGATTACCGGCATCGCCTTTGCCCTGATCGCGGTCTCGGTCCTGGCGCTGGGCGTCCTGACGCTCTGGTAAGGGTTGAGGCCCGCTAACCCAGGACCTCAACCTCACAACGAACTCCGGAAGCCCGTCCCAATGGCCCGTCAGCGGTCAGGAACAAAGCATCAAGAGCCTCGGCCAGAGCCACGTAGGCTGCGTCATAAGCGGTGAGGTTGTCACGCAGCTCCCAGATGCGCGACACGAGAGGCAGATGTGGAACCCGGCGTAGCGGCAGCGCCGCGAGATCGGTCAAGACCTGACCGGATCGCCGGTCATCGAGCCTGCCGGCGCGAGCCGCGCGTCGAAGGGTCGAGACAACCTCGAGGTCGATCAGCTCAGGTGCGGTCAGCCTCTCCCCGCGAAGACGCTCACGGACACGGTCGCCATCGACGCCATCGTCCGCAAGCGCGGGTGCGAGCACTGAGGCGTCGACGACAATCACGCGGCGCGGCGGCGCTCGTCGCGGAGAGTCTCGGCCGCGAACGCGAGCCCGAGCGAGCCTCCCGCGCGAGCTCCCGCCCGGTCAAGAACCTCCTCGAGGGTCTCCTCCTGGGCCTGGCGGGTGAGCTGGGCGAGCAGATACTCCTGCATGGACTGCCCTGCGGCAGCGGCCCGCTTGCGCAGCACTCGGTGTACTTCCGGTGGAACATTCTTGATCTGGACACTGGGCATAGAATCACTGTAGCGCCAAAATGGCGCCAATGCAATCTATACGGCGGAGATGCGCCTGAGAATCACCCCGCTCCTCTCGCAGCGATCTTGAGCCAGCGCTGCGAGCGCCCGTCAGGTGCCCGGTGCCATCGTCCGCAGGCCCGCCAACCGCGCGGCGGCGGCCTGGCGCTCGTCGTAGCTCACGAACGCCTCGACCGGATCGAGATCGACAGCGGACGCGACATGGATCGCGTCAAGAGCACGCAATGCTGGCTCGGCAAGAGCCCCCGCGGCCGCGAGCAGTGCTCGATCGAGAGGCCGCAGGGCGAGCACGTCGATCAGTTTGCCCGCGCGCTCCAACAGTAGGTCGAGCGGCAGCTTTGGTTCCTGCGCGACCGCACGGCGCACCGCCCGGGGTATCTCGGTCAGAACCAACTCGCTGCTGACCAAGTCCGCATCGACTAGAAATGTGCGCAGCGCTCCCGACTCGGTCTCCTCTCGGACGAGCTTGACCAGCGCGGAGGCATCCGCGTAGAAAACCGCCACGGCTCAGCGGTCGCCGCGGATGTCGTCAAGCGCGCGGCTCAAGGCCCGCGGGTCGCCCGTCAACTCCAACGGCTCCGGCAGGCCCGAACGCACCGGACGCGACACCCGTCCCTCGGCGATAAGCCGGTCGAGATCGGGCCCGGTGCTCGGCGCCGGCCCCAACTCAGCCACAGGTCGATTGCGGTCGGTGACGATCAACCGCTCCCCGCCGCTCACCCGGCGCAGATAGACGCTCAGGTTCTGGCGCAACTCTGCTACTCCGACCGACTCACTCATGTACATAAAAGTAGCAGAATAGAAAAAGGCCTACCTGAGATTAGGTCCGAGTAGCTGCAGTCGATCAGATCCTCGCTCTTGACCGCAAATGCTTCCCGGAGATACCGCACCTTTTGCGGCTCGTCGGCAAGGTCGGAACGCTCGGGTGCGACAGCCTCGAACTCCAGAAAGGCACCGAGACCGTCGACCTGATCGAGGTGGATGCGCGCGTCCCGCCACTGGAAGAGTCTCCGCCGTTTGGACACCACCACCTTCGTTCCGAGGCTCTCCGACAGGGCCGCTTTGATTCCCTCCGTGTTCTTGATCTCGACAATGCGGTAGCGACTCAGACTCTCCCCAACCTCGTCGGCACGGACATAGAAGATCGGGTGCGACGGGGCGCCCTCCTCCTCTCGCAGCTTCAGGCGACCGGTGGAGACGTTGAAGTAGGTGTCGCGCTGAATAAGCTCCCCGCGATCTTTCGGCCCCAAGCGCCTCACAGATTCGAGTCGGCTGTGCGGGATCGCGATCGCGGGCCTTCAGCTCGACGTTTCGGCGGGGCTCAGGCAGGCTCAGCCATCACCACCCGCGGAAGGTGCCTTCGCTCGACGTCTCATCGGCTACGCCCCCGCCGGGTGCGGCCCGCTTTCCTTTGCCGGTGAGCGCCCTTGCCGCAGTCGGGCTTCAGGACCGGATCGAGATCGCTGATCCGTCCGTTCTGGCCTTCGAATTCGACGTTGGCCTTGTTGACCTGGCCACAGAGGTTGCGGGAGTTGACGATCAGGCCCTTTTTGGCACCCTGCATCTTGAGGAGCACTTTGGAGAGCGGGGCGTCGGGTGCGTCTTCGACGGTCGCCCTGATGCCGCCGTGGAAGGAGTCGATCCTGGTCGCCACCTCGACGTCGACGAGGCCATGCAGGTCGAAGACCAGGTCGGGGAGCGTGTGGTTTGAGGAGCGCAGCCAGACGGGGCCTTCCAGCGGCTCTTCGAGCAACGGCGTCCAGGCTTTGATGAAGCCGTACCGGGCTGCCGGGGGGCAGCTCTTGGCGGCGAACTGGACCCTGGTGCAGATCGTCCTGATGTGGCCCTGATCGAGGAAGGCAGACCTCGGCAGGCGGACGACCAGTCCCTTGACGTTTGCATTGCCCTTGCGTGGGGTGTAGGTGGCGGTCAGGCCCGGGTGTCCGCCTCGTTTGGTGCCTCCGTCGAGCTTCAGGGCGAGTCTCGGTTTGAAGCCGAGCGATGCACAGCTCGCCGCCTGGTAGCGGTCTGAGAGGTCGACCGGGACGTCGTCGAGGGTGCTGAAGGCATTGCCTCCGCCGCCGAAGAGGGTCGCTCTGGCAGAGCTCGGATCGCACGAGGTCGGGTTCAAGGTGAAATCGGGTCGATCGACGTAGACCCTCAGGTCCCGGAGCTTTGCCGGGATGCCTTTGAGGATGTGGGGGATCGGGTCAGAAGCCGATCCGTCGACTTCTACTTCGGCGGTCTTCGGGTTGAGGGTGAGCGCCTCGTGAACCACCACGGTGCCGACGTCGAAGGGACCGGCCACCGCCGGGGTGATCGCGATCACGCTCAACGGATCGCCGTGGAAGGCGCCGCCGAGGTAGATCCTGCCGGGGATGTGGGCGAGGACCGAGCCCACTCCTGCGCCGACGAGCGAGTGACCGATCTCGGAGTCGGCGGGACATGAGGGGCTTGCGATCTCCTGCAGGCCGCTCTTTGACTTCGCCAGAGCGATTGCCGATTCGGGGCATCTACCGACTCCGGCAAGCTTGCCCAATACGCCTGGAGGCAAGACAGCCGAGAAGCGGGTCATGTCCTGTTCGCCGTCGTTTCTCTGCAGGCGCATGTTGAACGGCGAGAAGGAGCCGGCGTTGTTGTTGATCGAGCCGGCGCTGAACAGTGGCTTGAAACGGGGAGTGCCTCCCGGAGGACATGGCCCGCCACCGATCCCGTGGACGATCTGGAAGTTCGAGGTCGAGGTGATCCTGTGGCTCGGGTCAGACCAAGGCGTGAAGACCGCTTCGGTCTCATAGGTCCCACAGGTCGGCGGGGTCACCAAGGGAGCCCTCGCTCCCTCTCGGAAGTGGAAGTCGAAGCTGTCAAAGGGCGTCTGGGGGAGGTTGTCGAACTCGGTTTCGATCCTGCCGGTCTCTTCGTTTAGGCGAAGTTCTCCGGCCTGCCTGATCAAGATGCCCCTTTGCGGTTCTTCGATCACGACGTAGATCGCCAGGAGGCTGTCGAAGGGATTGTCGTAGGGCTTGGCGACGTAGACCGAGCCGGGCAGGGTCTCCTCGAGCAGCGGGGTCTTCACCGAGACCGTGCCTACCTTGGAGTCCGAGGGACAGCCGTGTTGCCCGTCGGGGTGGAATTCGAGCCTCGAGCTCTCATACTGAGCGGGCGAGCAGACTCCCAGGCCCTCTGCCTGGGAGGGGTTGATCGTCACTCCCTGGGGTAGGGTGACCTTGACGTCTTTGATGTCTGAAGAGGCGATGCCTTTGGGGTTCTCGATGCCCGCGTTGGGGACTTCGACGTGGACGTCGAGGCCCGAGGAGGTCTCGGTGTCAAGCGCGCTCGGCGCAGCTGAGAGGCGGCCTTTGACCGGGACCTCCGAGCAGCCCGTCGTGGCGTTCGGCGTCGTCAGGGAGCTCGACTTCCAGCGTGGGTCGCTGAGATCGGCGCGGCCGTTTGAGCCGAGGGACCCCGGGTGGACCCAGGAGTCGACCGCGAGGCCGAAGGGCAGGCCCTGGCCGGGAGCCGTGCAGCTCGTCGGCATCCGCAAGAAGGCGGTGGGCTGAGAGCCCGCCGGGCAGGTCGCACCGCCTAGGAAGGGGCTGAGTTCGCCCGGGCAGGCGCGTCCGCTGTCGTGGCTGGGATCGCCGGGGACGCCCCAGAGCTCGATACGCGAGGCGGTGATGCTGAGCCCCTCGGAGATCTTCTCGAAGGTCGCGGTGAGGCCGTAGTCCCCGTCGGAGCGAAGCTTCGCGTCAAAGACGACCGGCACGGCGGCGATGTTGAAGCCAAAGCGCGCCGGCACGCCCGGCGGGGGGTCCATGCTGAAGAGCGGCAGGGCTTGAGAGAGAGTCGCGCCTGTACCGAGGCCGATGCTGAAGCTGACCGTGGCCTTGCCGACCTGGGAGTTGGTCGGGCAGAGGGGTCTTACGTCGGCGAGCCCCCCCGGGGCATTGCTGAGCTGCAAGAGCGTGCACTTCCCCGCCACGGTCGGGTTGCCGACGAGGCCCGGGGGCAGGTCCGCGTATGCGTCGCGGACCGGCTCCACCGGGGTGCCTTCGCCGTAGTAGGGGTCGGGGTCGTCGAAGGTGTTGAAGCCGACCGTGGTGGTGAAGGCATAGGGATGCCCGCCCGCCTGGGTGAAGGGGTCTTCGGCGGGATTGGCGGTAATGCCGACGTCGAAGGCTTCGATCCCGAATTCGGCCGAGAAGGCGCTTTGGGCGTTTGCGATGCCGAGGGCGATCAGAGCGCCGGCGAGCGTCGTCGCGAGCAGGCCGCTCCGCTTGAAGTTGCGCTGCCTCGAGATCC
>JASLJO010000013.1 GCA_030152505.1 Solirubrobacterales bacterium
CATCTCTCCAACACGCCCAAGCAGCTGCTCGTGCTCGAGGCTCTCGGCGTCGAGGCGCCGCGCTACGCGCATCTGCCGCTGTTGCACGGACCCGACGGACGCAAGCTCTCCAAGCGCCACGGGGCCGCCTCGGTCCAGGAGCTGCGCGAGGCCGGCTATCTGCCGGCGGCGTTGCGCAACTACCTGGCGCTGCTCGGCTGGGGCGCCGACGACGACGCCACCCTGATCCCGACCGCAGAGCTGATCGAGCGCTTTCGCCTCGCCGACGTCGGCAAGGCGGCGGCGATCTTCGACGAGAAGAAGCTGCGCTGGATCAACGGCCGCTACATGCGGGAGCTGCCCGCGGACGAGTACGCGCGGGTCGTCGCAGCTCATCTCGGGCGCGAGGAGGACGAGCGGCTGCGCGTTGCCTGCGAGATCGTGCAGGAGAAAGCGCAGACCCTGGAGGAGGTCTGGCCACTGATTCGCTTCCTCTTCGAACCGCCGATCGAGGACGAGAAGGCCTGGCGCAAGACGATGAAGGAGGAGGCGCCATCTGTCCTGGCAGCAGCGCTAGAGGCACTCGCCGCCGCCGAGCCCTTCGACCCCGGGGCCGTCGAGGCCGCCCTCGCGCCACTCCCCGAGCAGCTCGAGCTCAAGCCGGGAAAGGTCTACCAGCCGATTCGAGTGGCGATCAGCGGCGGCACCGTCTCGCCGGGCATCTTCGAGTCGGTCGCCGCGCTGGGCCGCGAGGAGTCGCTGCGGCGCATCGACACCGCGCTGATACGCCTTAGCGCATAACCGCACCCACTATTGGGGAGGCTGGCGCTAAACCGTGCGTCCTCTGCTGCCGATGAGGGGGGCGGAGCGACTCGGTCATGGCGTCAAAGACACAGAGCAACGGGAAAGTGCACAAGGCCGATGCGGCGCAAGGTGGAAACGCTGCCGCGCCCGGCGCACGCCTGGCCGCCGCTTTCGAGGCGGTTGAGAAATTCCCCGCGCTGATCGAGTCTCGCACCAGGGTGATGCAGGCGGCGACGGCTGAGACGGCCCGCATCGGCGAGCTCGTCGAGGCAGTCGAGGCCGACGTGGCCCTGACGATTGCCGTCCTTCGCTTTGCCAACCGCTCCAGCGTTTCCGGGGGCATCGGCGGCGTGCCGGCGGCGGTCGACGTGCTCAAGCCTTCCGGCGTGCTGGCGATTGCCGGCACGGCGCCGGTCTTCGACTTCTTCGAGTCCAACGGCGGCTGGGAGCTGCGGCCTGAGCAGTTCCGAGTTCACGCGCTGGCGACTCAACAGGCCGCGGCGCGGATCGGTCGTGAGATCGGCTGGATCGACCGCGACGAGCTGGCGGTCGCCGCGCTCCTGCACGACATCGGTCGACTCGTCATCTCCAAGCTCCACCCCGGACGTCGCACCTACTTCGATGCCGCCGGGCGCACGCCCGAGCTGCGCATCCGCGAAGAACGCGAGCAGCTTGGTATCGATCACGCTCTGGTCGGAGGCGTCCTGGCGCGGCGCTGGAACGTGCCCCAGCGGATCGCGGTGGCGATCGAGCGCCACCACGCCGAGGACGCCGAAGGACTCGCCGCGGTTGTCGCCACGGCCGACATGGTCGCCCATTACGCCCAGGGCGAGGCGGTGACGGCGGAGCGCCTGCGCGAGGCCGCGAGGCGGTGCGGCCTCGGTGCCGACGGGCTGCGTGAACTGCTCTACGAGCTTCCCTACCCCCGTGAGCAGGACGCTCGCGTGAGCGAGCCCTGTCCGCTCTCCAGCCGTGAGCTGGACGTCCTGCGGCACCTCTCCGAAGGCATGGTCTACAAGCAGATCGCCGGCGAGATGCAGCTGTCGGTCTCGACGATCCGCACCCACCTCCACAACGTCTACGGCAAGATCGGCGCCGTCGACCGGGCGCAGGCCGTCCTCACCGCCCGCGACTGCGGCTGGATTTAGACAATCCGCCGCCTGCTCCGCTTCGCGTCCGCGGGCGGCGGCAAGCGGCCATATCGGCCCCGCTCGCGGAGAATCAGATCGTGACGCTCGCTAATGCGGCTAATCGATCAGGCACTCGCGCAGGGCGATGGCCACCGCGTGGGTTCGGTTCTTTGCACCCAGGCGGGCCAGCATGTTCTTGGTGTGGGTCTTGACCGTTTCTTCGCTGAGGCCCAGCTCACGAGCCGCCATCGCGGTAGAGCCGCCGTCGGCAAGCAGCTGCAGGATCTCGCGCTGGCGGCGAGTCAGCTTGCCGCGGCTACCCGTCGGGGGAACGGCGGGGTCGACGAAGCGGCCCTGGTCGAGCGCCGCCCAGGCCGCTTTGGCCATCTCTTCGGCACCGGCGGTGCGGGCCACGTAGGCGCTGGCCCCCGCCTGCAGGGCCGCGGTCGCCAGATGGCGCTCGGCCCGCTCACCATGGGCGACGATCCCCATCCCCGGGGCCGTCCTGTGCAACGTTCGGATCGCCTCCTCGCCGTAGAGAGATTCGGCATCGCCTTCGACCACGCCGCGACGCAGGTCGACGATCGCCACGTCGATGCTGCCGACGTCGCGCACCAAGCCGACGGCCTCGTCGCGGCTCGTGCTCTCCTGGACCTCGAAGTCGCCTGCCAGCGCCTCGCGCACGCCGAGGCGGACCAGCGGGTGGGCGTCGATCACCAGGCAGTGTGGGCGCTCGCTCGGGGGAACCACTCGATCCTATACCCGTCAAAGTCCGCATCGTGCGGTAGAAAGGGCCTGTGATCTCGATCACCTCGAAGTCGCGCTACGCCGTGGTGGCGATGGCCGAGCTGGCCCGCTCGGGTGAGCGGCCGGTGCCGATCAAGGAGTTGGCCGAGCGGCGCGGCATCCCCGAGCAGTTCCTCGAGCAGCTCTTCTCAACGCTGCGCCGGGCGGGCCTGCTGACCAGCCACCGAGGGATGAAAGGCGGTTACACCCTCTCCCGTCCGGCTGACGAGATCACCGTCCTCGAGGTCGTCCAGACGCTGGACGGCAAGGTCGGCCAGGAGGCCGATGAGGCTGGTGGCATCTGGGCCGAGGGCGTCACGGCCCTGCGCAAGGTCTTCGGCCAGACCACGATCGCCGAAGTCGCCCGCCGCGAGGCCGAGGAGGCAGGCTCCGGGATGTACTTCATCTAGATAGAAGAGGGTGAGCAATACCGCCAATGACGAAATGCCCCGGTAGAGGTTTGAACCGCTATGCGACTCAAACCTCTACCGCGCTTCGGGCTGAGCGACCTGAGCTTCTCTGGTGGAGACCACCTCCGCTGTAGGGTCGCGCCTGTGAGCACGCGAGGGTCATTGCGATGAGGATCGGGGCTGAGGCTTCGGCGGTTGTGGGGAACACGCCGCTGGTGGCGCTGCGGCGACTGGGGAAGGGGTTGCCGGGGGAGGTCTGCGCGAAGCTGGAGTACTTCAGCCCGGGTGGGTCGGTGAAGGATCGGATCGGGGTGGCGATGATCGACGCGGCCGAGGAAGAGGGCGCGGTCGTGCCGGGAAAGTCGGTGATCGTCGAGCCGACCAGCGGCAACACCGGGATCGCGCTGGCGATGGTCTGTGCGGCACGGGGCTATGAGTTGATCCTCACCCTGCCGGAGGGGATGAGCCGCGAGCGGGCAAAGCTGCTTCGTGCCTACGGCGCGGAGGTGCGCGAGACGCCGTCGCTGGGGGGGATGACGGAGGCGGTGGAGCTGGCCGAGGAGATCCGTGAGCAACGACGCGGCTTCATGCCGCAACAGTTCTCCAATCCCGCGAACCCGGCCGTGCACCGGCGGACGACGGCGGAGGAGATCTGGCGCGATACCGGCGGCGAGATCGGTGCCTTCGTCGCCGGCGTCGGTACCGGCGGCACGATCACCGGCGTCGGTGGCTTTCTGCGCGAGCGCAGCCCGCAAACGCTCGTGGTGGCGGTCGAGCCGGCGACCTCGCCGGTTCTCTCCGGTGGCTCCGCCGGACCGCACAAGATCCAGGGCATAGGCGCGGGGTTCGTGCCCGAGGTGCTCGACCGCTCGGTGATCGACGAGACGATCGCCGTCTCCGACGAGGATGCCCTGGAGACGGCACGGCTGGCGGCGAAACGGGAGGGGGTGCTTGCCGGCATCTCCGCCGGGGCCAACGTCAAGGCGGCACTGGAGGTCGCCGCCAGGCCGGAGATGGAGGGCAAGCGGGTCGTCACCGTGGTCTGCGACTCGGGCGAGCGCTATATGTCCCTACCCTTCTTTGCACCGTAATGCTCAAGCGAATCCTTAGAGAGATACGAGCGGACGTGGCCGCGGCGCGCGACCGCGATCCGGCGGCCCAGGATGTCTCCTCCTTCGAGATCCTCTCCGGTTGGGCGGGAGTTCAGGCGCTGCTCGCCCACCGCGTCGCCTTCGCCCTGAACGGAGCCGGGGTGCCGCTGGCGCCGCGGGCGATCGCCTACCTCAGCCGCGCCGTCACCGGGGTCGAGATCCACCCCGCGGCGAAGATCGGCCCCGAGTTCTTCATCGACCACGGCTCCGGCGTCGTGATCGGCGAGACGGTGGAGATCGGCCGCCGGGTCACCCTCTACCAGGGGGTGACGCTCGGCGGCACCGGCTTCCAGCGTGGCAAGCGCCACCCGACTCTCGGCGACAACGTCACCGTCGGCTCGGGTGCCAAGCTGCTCGGCCCGATTGCCGTGGCCGACGGGGCCAAGATCGGCGCCAACACGGTTGTGGTCGAGGACGTCCCGCCGGCCGCCACCGTGGTCGGCAACCCCGGCCACCCGGTCAAGGTCGAAGGCAGACGGGCGGAGGGTCCCGACGCCGACTGGATCCACCTGCCGGACCCGATCGCCGAGGCGATCAAGACGCTCTCCGAGCGGATCGCCAAGCTCGAGGAGCGGCTTGCCGAGCTGGACGGTGGCGAGGGCTCACGCCGGGACGGCGAGGATCTGCGTCCGCGCACCGGGCGTTCCTCGGCGGGTGGCTGATTGGCGCTTTTCTCTCGGTATGCGCGACAAAAGCGCCAACTGGGACCAGCCGCTTCCCTCTCTATGCTCGGCCGATGCTCCAGGAGGCAGACATGGAGAGTGCAAAAGACATCTCTGACGAGGTCGCCGGCGCTCCCACCGAACCCGGCGCCGACCGCGCCGAGCGCCTGCTCGCCGAGCTGAACGAGCCTCAGCGCGAGGCGGTGCGCCACGGCGAGGGGCCCTTGCTGGTGCTCGCCGGCGCCGGCTCGGGCAAGACCCGCGTGCTCACCCACCGCATCGCCTACCTGTTGGCGACGGGACAGGCGCGGCCGGGGGAGATCCTGGCGATCACCTTCACCAACAAGGCAGCCACCGAGATGCGCGAGCGGGTCGAGTCCCTCGTCGGGCGCGCGACCCGGGCGATGTGGGTGACGACCTTCCACTCGGCCTGCGCGCGGATGCTGCGCGCCGACGCCGAGCGGCTCGGCTACTCGCGCGGCTTCACCATCTACGACGAGTCGGACTCGCTGCGGATGATCAAACGCTGCATGGAGGAGCTGCACGTCGACCCCAAGCGCTACCCACCGCGGGCGATCCGCTCGCAGATCTCCGGCGCCAAGAACCAGCTGGTCGACGCTGATGCCTATTCGCAGGCGCAGGGCAGCGTCTTCGAGGAGACGACGGCCGGCGTCTTCCATCTCTACGAGAAGCGCATGCTCGAGGCAAACGCCATGGATTTCGACGACCTGCTGGTGCGCACGGTCAACGCGCTCGAGCTGTTCGAGGAGGTGCGCGAACGCTGGCGGCACACCTTCCGTCACGTCCTCGTCGACGAGTACCAGGACACCAACCACGCCCAGTACCGCCTCCTGCAGCTGCTCACCTCCGAGCACGGCAATTTGATGGTGGTCGGCGACGAGGATCAGTCGGTCTACGGCTTCCGTCACGCCGACATCCGCAACATCCTCGACTTCGAGCGGGACTTCCCCGAGGCCGATGTGGTCAAGCTCGAGCAGAACTACCGCTCGACCCAGACGATCCTCTCGGCCGCGAACGCGGTGGTCGAGAACAACCGCGAGCGGCGACCGAAGCGGCTCTGGACCGAGCTGACGGGAGGAGAGCCGCTGCAGCTGCGCGAGCTCTCCGACGAGCACGAGGAGGCGCGCTGGGTGGCCGGCGAGATCGAGCGGCTCGGTGAGGACGAGGGGGTGAAGCGCGAGGACGTCGCGGTCTTCTACCGCACCAACGCGATGAGCCGGGTGCTCGAGGACACTCTCAACCGCTTCGACCTTCCGTACCAGGTGATCGGCGGGACGAAGTTCTACGAACGAGCGGAGGTCAAGGACGCGGTCGCCTACCTCGGCCTGCTGGCGAATCCCGCCGACCAGGTCTCCTTTGCGCGGATAGTCAACTCGCCGCGGCGCGGGATCGGGAAAACCAGCCAGGGCAGGATCGTCTCCCACGCGAACACAGCCGGGATGACGATCTGGGAGGTGATCGAGCGGGTCGAGGAGGTGCCAGGGCTGGGCGGTGCGGCCATCAAGTCGGTGTCCCGCTTCTACGAGACGATGGCCGGCCTGCGCGAACGCGCGGATGACGAAGGGCCGGTCGCCGGCCTGCTCGAGGCGGTCCTCAACGAGACGGGGTATCTGGAAGCGCTGGCCGCGGAGCGGACGGTGGAGGCCGAAGGGCGGGCCGAGAACCTCGAGGCCCTCATCGCCGGCGCCGCTGAGTTCGACATCGAGCGTGAGCGGGAGGGAGAGAGCGAGGTGCCGCCGCTGGAGGAGTATCTCCAACAGATCGCTCTCTATACGCAGCAGGATGACCTGCGCGACGAGTCGGTGATCACGCTGATGACCCTTCACAACGCCAAGGGCCTCGAGTACGAGACGGTCCTCATCGTCGGCTGCGAGGACGGCGCCTTCCCTCACATGAAAGCGCTCGAAGAGGGAGGCGAAGAGGAGGAGCGGCGGCTCTGCTACGTGGGCATCACCCGCGCCCGCAGTCGCCTCTACATGACCTGGACGCGCGAACGCAGCCTGTTCGGCCGGGCCGAGCGCAACCTTCCGTCGCGCTTCGTCGATGAGCTGCCCGAAGAGCTGGTCGAGCGGGGCTCGAGCGCGGTCGGCGCCGCCGCAAGCTGGGGGAGTCCTCCCGGAGGCGAGGCGGCCCCGGTCGACCCGGGGCCGACGCTGGAGCTGCGGACCGGCGATGACGTGGTCCATGCAAGCTTTGGCGACGGCGTTGTCACCGCGGTCGAGCCGGG
>JASLJO010000105.1 GCA_030152505.1 Solirubrobacterales bacterium
GGATCGACGAGGTGATCGTCTTCCACAAGCTCGCCAAGGATGAGGTCAAGGAGATCGTCGACCTGATGATCAACCGCGTCCGCGTCCAGGTGGCCGAGCACGAGCTGCAGCTGGAGCTGAGCGATGAGTCCAAGGACCTGCTGGTCGACAAAGGCTGGGACCCGTCGATGGGCGCCCGGCCGCTGCGCCGCGCGATCCAGCGCTACATCGAGGATCCGCTCGCCGACGAGGTGCTGCGCCAGGGCGAGATGGTCCCCGGCTCGACCGTGCTGGTCGAACGCGACACGGCCGGCGACGCCGAGGACAAGCCGCTGAAGCTGACGATCGTCGCGCCGAAGAAACCGGCGAAGAAGAAAGCGAAGCCCGACGAGCCCGAGCCGGAGAAGGTTGGTGTCGGCGCCAAGAGCGGCGACGGCGAGCGGTCGGGAGACGACGACGTCCCCGCCCCGGTGGACCCCGGACCGCAGTCCGGTTCAGATAGCTGAACCGATGCGCGGCTGGCGATAGGGTTCGTCCTCGATGCGGACAGCTGCGACGAGACTGTCCTTGCTTTTGGTTGCCTGCGGTCTGGCCCTGGCTGCCTCGCCAGTTGCCTCTGCGGACTATGTCTTCGAGACCAAGTGGGGGAGCAGCGGTTCCAGCGACGGTCAGTTCCACGCTCCGCACGGCGTGGTGGCGGGCGTCGGCGGGGTGGTCTACGTCACCGATTTCGGTAGCAGCGACCGGGTCGAGAAGTTCAGCTCCGACGGCGCGTTTCTCGGCCAATGGGGTGGCCCCGGCTCGGGTGACACTCAGTTCACCAATCCATGGGGCATAGCCGCCGATTCCGCGGGCAACGTCTACGTCGCCGACACCGGTAACCACTACATCAAGAAATTCAGCTCATCCGGTGCCTTCGCCCTCAAATTCGGCGGTGGTGGTTCGGGGGACGGTCAGTTCGGCATCCCGTTCGGTGTTGCCGTCAGTTCCGTCGGCGACGTCTATGTCACCGATCACGACGGGGGCGTTCCCCTGGTCGACCGAGTCCAGAAGTTCAAACCGTCCTTGGGCAGCTACGCCTATGCCGACCAGTGGGGCGAAACGGGCTCGGAATCCGGCAAGTTCAAGGAACCGGCCGACGTTGCAGTGGACCCAACCGGCAACGTCTATGTCAGCGACCGCAACAACCACCGCGTCCAAAAGTTCGATGCGGACGGTTTCTTCCTCGACGAATGGGGTGGCATGGGCTCGGGCGACGGCCAGTTCGTCTTCCCGGAGGGCATCGCCACCGACCAGGCGGGCAACGTCTACGTCGCCGATCGCGGCAACAACCGGATCCAGAAGTTCAGCTCGAGCGGGGACTTTCTCGCCAAGTGGGGGTCCACGGGCTCCTCCGACGGCCAGTTCCTGCAGCCCAACGACGTGACTGTGGACTCCGCCGGAAACGTCTATGTCGCCGATACGGGCAACGACCGGATCCAGAAGTTCGTCGAGACGGGCGGACCTTCCGGCGGCAGCGGTAGCTCCGGCGGGCCGAGTGGCGGCTCGGGCGGCTCCGGGCCCGCGGGCGGCGAGCTGACGCTCGAAGGCCGGCCCTTGTCGAGCAGGGACGGGAAGATCAAGTTCAAGCTCAGGCTTCCGGCACCGGGCGAAGTGGAAGTGACCGCGCGGGTGATCCCCCCGCCGCGACCGCCGTCCTTGAATCCCGACCAGAGGGAACACGAAACCGGGCACATGCGGCCGCTGAAGAGGAAGAAGTCGATCGTGGCCGCGAGGGTGAAGGAGACGGTTGTGGAAGCGGGCCTCCTGGCGATCGCGCTCGAGCCCAACGCCAAGACGAGGAAATTCCTGCACTGGAAGCCGGCGCTGAGGGCGGAAGTCACGATTGTCTATACGCCGACCGGCGGCGCCCCGAGCTCAGTGCTCACCCAGGCGAAGTTCAAGCTGGTTAAGGGAAAGAAGAAGCCAGGGCGATCGAGATGAATGTCCCCCATGAGCCTGGGCGCGCCGCTGTGGGCACCTGGAGCGGGGGCCGGTTCCTGCGCTTCGGGGAGACGATTGATGAGGAGCGGCTCGAAAAGCTGCTGCGGCCCGGGAAGGGGATCGACACGGTGCTGACGGCCGACACCTACGGCCAGGGAGAGGCGGACCAGGTCTTGGGGCGGGCGCTTGCAGGGGTGCCGCGCGAGGAGTACTCGCTGGTGGGGGCGGTTGGGCATGACTTCTATGAGGGGGAGCGGGATGGGCCGCGGGGGTTCCCGCGCTTCACCGACCCGCGGCTGCGTGGACCCGACCAGTACGGGACCTACCTGCGGATGGCGGCCGAGCGCAGCCTCGAGCGACTGGGCGTCGACGGCTTCGACCTCCTCCTCCTGCACAACCCGGACCGGATCGGTTACTCGAGCGAGGAGGTTTGGGACGGGATGGCGGCGCTGCGCGAGGAGGGCCTGGCGGGGCAGATCGGCGTCGCGCCCGGACCGGCCAACGGCTTCACCCTCGACCTGATCGCATGCATCGAGCGCTTCGGCGAGCGGATCGACTGGGCGATGATCATCCTCAACCCGTTCGAGCCCTGGCCGGGCGAGCTCTGCCTCGAGGCGGCGGCGCGCAACGACGTCAGGGTGATCACCCGCGTGGTCGACTACGGCGGCCTCTTCTGGGGCGACCTGCGTCCGGGTGCGGAGCTGGCTCAGGGCGACCACCGCGCCTTCCGGCCGGCGGGCTGGATCGAGGCTGGCCTGGAGAAGCTGGAGCGGGTGCTGCCGATCGCCGAAGCGGCCCGGCTGACGCCGATCCAGCTGGCCTGCCAGTGGAACCTCGCCCACCCGGCGGTCGAGTGCGTCGTCCCCACGTTGATCCAGGAGACCGGGGAGGAGGCCTGTCCGATCGAGGCCAAACGGGTCGAACTGGCGGCGCTGCCGAGCGAGCAGCGGTTGAGCGACGAGGACGTCGCCGCGATCCGGGCGATTGGCGACAACACCGGCTGCATGGCGCTGAAGGGCGCCAGCCCCGAGCACGAGGGCGAGGAGCGTCCCGACCGCTGGGCGATGGACAGCGACCTTGCTGCCGTCGGCGAGCGTTGGGGCATCGACCCCGAGCACGACCTGGCCACCGCCTGAGTCTTTAGGGTCACGCGCATGTCGCGCCAGTGGTGGACCCTCGCCGGCACCTCCTGTGGGCTCTTCCTGCTGATGCTCGACTCGACCGTGGTCGCCCTCGCCCTGCCGAGCATTCGCCACGATGTCGCCGCCAGCGCCGAGGGATTGCAGTGGATGATGAACGGCTACCTGCTGGCGATCACGGCGCTGGTGGTCACCGCGGGACGGCTCGGCGACCAGTTCGGCCGCAAGCGGCTGTTTCTCATCGGCATGGCGCTCTTCGCCCTCGGCTCGGTCGTCTCCGGCGCGGCGAGCGATCAGCAGACGTTGATCCTCGGTCGCCTCCTGCAGGGAGTGGGGGCGGCGCCGATGCTGCCGCTCTCGCTGGCGATCGTCTGCAATGCCTTCCCGGCCGGCGAGCAGGCCCGGGCGCTCGGCATCTGGGCTGCGGTCTCGGCGATCGGCCTCGGCATCGGGCCGCTGGCCGGCGGCGCCCTGGTCGATCTCGATTGGCGGCTGATCTTCTGGATCAACCTGCCGATCTCCGCCCTCGGGATAGCGATCATCGTGTGGGCCGCCCCCGAGTCCACCGACCCGGGCTCGGAGCGGAGGGTCGACCTGTTGGGTCTGGCGACGCTCGCGCTCGGGCTCACCGCGATCGTCCTCGCACTGGTTCAGGCGCGGGCCTGGGGTGGCGGGGCGATCGCCGCCCTGGCGCTTCTCGGAGCCGCCTCCCTCTACGCCTTCTGGCGGATCGAGCACCGTGTCACCGGCCCGATCGTCGACTTCTCGCTCTTCCGCAACGGCCCCTACTTCGGGGCCAGCGCCGCGGCCTTCTGCCTGGTCGGCTCCTACTGGGCGGTGATGTTCTTCCAGCCCCAGTACCTGCAGGACGTGCGCGGACACTCGGCGGTGCTCAGCGGCCTGATGATCCTGCCGATCACCGCGCCGATGATCTTCGTCTCGCCCTTCTCGGGCAGGTTGATCGCCCGCTTCGGCGCCCGCGCGCTGATGACCGCGGGGATGGTGCTCGGCACGCTCGGCCTGATCGCCCTCACCCAGATCGGACCGCACAGCTCCTACGCTCTGCTGCTCGCCGGCTACCTGCCGTTCGGGATTGCCCTGGGATTGGTCTACGCGCCGATGTCCACCGCGGCAATGGCGGCGATGCCGCCGAACAAGGTCGGCATCGCCTCGGGCGTGCTGGCGATGGACCGGGTGATGGCGGGCACGATCGCCCTCGCCGTCACCGGCGCCGTCTTCCACGCCCTGCTCGGCGACGGCGGCTCCTTCGCCGACGCGGTCGGCGGCTCGACCTGGGTGCCGGTCGTACTATGCGTAATCGGCTGTGTTCTCACCTGGCTATTCGTCCGGGATGCCGACCGGCCAGTGCCCGAACCGCATGCTCGTCACCGCCATTTCCACCTTTAGGTGACCGATTCGCTTGACATTGACCGATCCGACCTTTCCACTCGGAATTAGCCAGACCGCATTCCAGAGCGGAATTTGCCATTCTAAAGGAGATGTCTTCGGCGCCTGGCGATGAGCTTCACGAGCTAGCGGAACGCCAGGATCCCCGGTTACTGCGGGCTCTTGACGTGGTCGCCCCCGGCGCCGCGCTGCGCGAGGGCATCGACAACATCGTCCATGCCAGCACCGGGGGCCTGATCGTCGTCGGCGATCCCGGCGACATCTCTCATCTGCTCTCCGGCGGGATACAGCTCGACATCGACTACACGCCGGCGATGCTCTACCAGGTGGCCAAGATGGACGGAGCGATCGTGCTCAACGCCGAGGCGACCAAGATCGTCTGGGCCAACGTCCAGCTGATGCCCGACCCGACGATCCTCTCCTCTGAGACCGGCACCCGCCACCGCACCGCCGAGCGCGTCTCAAAACAGACCAGCGCCCTGGTCGTGGCGATCTCGCAGCGCCGTGACGTCGTCTCCCTCTACGTCGAGGGGACCAAGTACATCCTTCAGGAGATCCCGGCCGTGCTGGCCAAGGCCAACCAGGGCCTGGCGACGCTGGAGAAGTACCGCGAGCGGCTCGAACATGTCTCCAACCGCCTCACCGTGCTCGAGTTCGAGGGCGGCGGCGTCCTCTACGACGCGCTCACCGCCCTGCAGCGGGCCGAGCTGACGACGCGGATGGCGGTCGAGGTCGAGCGCTACATCGTCGAGCTCGGCACCGAGGGGCGCCTGATCGAGATGCAGCTCGAGGAGACGATGGTCGGCGTCGCCGCCGACAAGACCGCGCTGATCCGCGACTACTCGGTCGAAGACTCCGAGCAGAACCTGGCCACGGTGCTGCAGTCGCTGGCCCGGTTGCCACACGAGGACGTGCTCGACTTCGGTCGCCTCGCCGAGCTGCTCGGCTATGACCGCAAGCTCAACACGCTCGACTTCCCGGTCGCGCCGCGCGGCTACCCGATCATGGGGCGCATCCCGCGCATCCCCAAGCTGGTTGTGCAGAAGATCATCCAGGAGCTCGGCGGCTTGGAGGAGGTCCTGGCGGCCTCCGACGCCGATCTGGAAGCGGTCGAAGACGTCGGGCAGACGAGGGCCAAGGACATCCGCGAGGGCCTGCGCAGGCTCCAGGAGGTCGATCTGGTCGACAGGTACTTACAGAGTTGACGGCTGGACAGAGGCCGTCGCAAATCGAAAGGAGCAAAGCGATTCCCCAGCTAGAGGAGGCCACCGAGGCAGTCGTCGTCGAAGAGGAAGTCGAGTACATCTGCGACTTCGAGGAGGGCGACAAGGTCGTCTATCCGCATCACGGCGCCGGCCTGGTGATGAAGAAAGAAACGCGTGAGCTGATGGGCGAGGAGCGTGAGTACCTCACGATCAAGATCCTCCACAACGAACTCACCGTGATGGTTCCCTGCGAAAACGCCGGCAAGGCAGGGCTGCGGCGGGTCATCGACGAGGTCGAAATCAAGAAGGTCACATCCGTCCTCACCGACGACGTGTCGGAGATGCCGAAGAATTGGAACCGGCGTTTCAAGTACAACCGCGAGAAGATCAAGACCGGCGACGTCTTCGAGCTCGCTGAGGTCGTCCGCAATCTGGCGATCCGTGAGATGGAGAAGGGCCTCTCCACCGGGGAGAAGCAGATGTACACCCGGGCGAAGAAGATCCTCGCCTCGGAGTTCATGTACGCGCTCGACAAGGACGAGGACGGCGCGGAGGAGTACCTCGACGGTCTGCTGGAGGAGCGCTTCGCCGCCACCGCCGCCTAGCAGTTCCGTCACCGCGGTCATCGCGGCTGCCGGCTCCGGGGAGAGGCTCGGGGCCGGCGGTCCGAAGGCTTTCGTGCCCTTGGCCGGCAGGCCGATGGTCGATTGGTCGGTCGCCGCGATCCGCGCGGCGGCGGGCGTGCGCTCGATCGTCGTCGCCTGCCCACCCGGACATGTCCACGACCTCGGCGGGCACGACCTCGGCGTCGTCGACGGCGGCGCCACCCGCGCGCAATCGGTGGCCAACGCCCTGCAGGCGGTGGGGACTGAGCTGGTGGCGATCCACGACGCGGCGCGTCCGCTGGTGACGCCCGAGCTGGTCGAGGGCGT
>JASLJO010000114.1 GCA_030152505.1 Solirubrobacterales bacterium
CCCCGCGCTCGGCCTCCATACGCGAGAGGACGAGGAAGTTTCGCCAGTTGGTCGACTCCCGTTCCGCCGCCCCGCGGGCCGCATCGACAGCCGCATCCAGGTCCCCCTCACTCTCCAGCACAAGCGCCCGCTGCAGGCGCGGGGCGGCCGCCCAGGGCTCGACGTTCTGGGCGCTGCGGGCCGAGCGCAGCGCCGCTTCGAGGTCGCCGGCGCGGGCCTGGGCCTCGCTTTCGCGCAGCAGGCTGGTCGAGGCGAGCGGGATGGCGATGGCGCCGATGGCGATGAGCGTCACGAGCGGGAAGGCGATGCGCAGGGGCAGCTTGAGGGTGGACCGCGTGCCGGCGAGCTCTCGCTCGGCGGACGTGACCAGCACCGCGGCAAGCAACAGGGTCGCCACCGCCAGCACCGGGATCTGCCAGGTCCAGTCGAAGATGGCGGTGATGTAGAAGGCAGCCACGCCGGCCATCGCGGCGGCCAGGTGGGAGCGCTCGTCACGGCGCGCGCGGACCACGTTGCGGCCTCCCCAGCCGAGGACCGTGACGAGGAACGCCGCCAATATGAGCAGGCCGACGACGCCGAGCTCACCGAGGGTCTGCAGGTAGAGCGAGTGGGTGTCGTGGGCGATCTCAGAGACATCGCCGTCGCGGGCCCACCAGTACTCGAAGGTGCCCGAGCCGGTGCCGGTCAGGGGCTTGGTCGCGTTCTCGCGGATCGCCGCGCTCCAGAACTGGTAGCGACTCTCACCGGCGACGCTGCCTAGGCGTTCCGCCCCCTTGCCGGGTCCCTCGCCCCGCTTGAATTCCGCCCAACCGTCGGAGGCGCGTCCGGGCGCGTTGAACGCCAGGGCACCGATCACGACGACGAATCCGACGACCGCGACGGCGGCCAGCGACTGGCGCTGCGAGACGACCGTCCAAGACGGCCGTCTCCCCTGGCGTTCGGCAAGCGCGATCCCCGCCTGCGCCAGACCGACCAGGGCGCAGAGGACGACGGCGATGAGGAGCATTTCGTCACCCTGCTGGTGCGCTTCGCTGGTATGGAGCGCCTGCTGCAGCGCGTCGCGGTGACTGGCCAGGCCGATCAGGATCGCTCCCCCCGCGGCGCAAAGCAGCGCCGTCGTCAACTTCGGCAGCCGGTCGGAGCTGAAGACGAGGAAGAGGGCCAGGCCGATGAAGGCGGCGGCGATTCCGCCCCGGGAGAGGGTGAAGAAAGCGGCCAGCGCCATCGCCGGGAGCAGCGCGGCGGCGACGGCCCGCACCGCGACCCAGCGGGCGGAGCTCGCCACCTGCAGCACCGCGGGCGCCCCGATCGCGATCAGGGCGGCGAGGCCGTTCCAGTAGTTGATCGGATAGGAGAGCCGATCGTGACCGCCTGAAAGGAACCGCGCGGTCTGCCCGGCTTCGGGGAACCAGGCGGGGTGCAAGCGGGAGAGCAGGGCGATGATCGCCACCAGCGCCGCGCCGGCGCCGACCGCCGCGACCAGGCGGCGACCGTTCACCGTCCCGGCGGCGAAGACGGCGAGAGCAAAGACCCCGAGGTAGCCGCTGAGGCGGGCGAGATCGGCCATCGTGCGCTCGGCGCTCTCGGACCAGCTCAGGCTGAGGGCCGTCCAGAGGACGAAGAGCGCCAGCAGCCCCAAGGCGGCCCAGGACAGGCGGGACAGACGGCGCCGCGGCATGGCCCCGATCGCCACGCCGACGAACAGGATCCACCCAACCGCGATGCCCACCTTGTCGTGGATGAGCGGGTCATAGCCGCCGCCTTCCAGGCCCAGATAGGAGACGAGGCCGAAGCCGAGGAGCCAGATCCCGACGGCACCCCAATCGACCTTGCGGGCATATTCCTGCGCGACGCCGGACCGAATCGTTGGCTTCTGCATCCGGTTCTATGCTACGAGCGGGTGCCGGACGGACCGGGCGCCCGACGACGCCGAAGCCAGACATGAGAACTCTCTTCACCCGCCTTCTACTGCCACTGGCCGCCACCGCGGGGCTGGCCCTCTGCCCGGGCGCCGCCGCCTCGGAAGACGCCGTGGTGCCACCGAGCAACTCCGCCGCCACCCAATACACCGAGGCGTTCCCGACTTCCGGTGGCGACAAGAAGACGGACCAGGCTCGCCACCGCTCGCCGTCGAAAGTTCTCGGCGACAAGAAGGCCCACAAGCTGGAACAGCAGGGACCCGACGGGCGCGCCGCCGCGGCGGCGGCGGCGGCCACCGCCCCCGCCCCGGTCGCGCCCGTGGAGCCGGTGAACGCGACCGCCCCCGCCCCGCCTGACGGGAACGGGCACGGCGGCTCAGGCGGCAACTCGAATGCAAAGGGCGGAACCGGCGAGCCGCACAAGAGCGCGTCGTCCGGCAAAGCGCCACCCCCCACCGTTGACGCCAGTGGCGGGCATGTCAAGCAGCCGGCGGGCTCCTCCGGCTTCGGAGCGGCGCTCGGCACGGCAACCGGGCTCTCCTCCTCAGGCCAGACGGGCCTATTGCTGCCCCTGATCCTGCTGGCGACGATTCTCTGGTCGCTCGGCTACCTCTGGCAGCAGAGGCAGCGGGTTGGCTGAGCCCCACCGGCGCCACGCCGCCGACGCAGTGGTGGGACGCGCCCGCGTGGGCGCGCTTGCCCTGCTGTGCGCGCTCTTCGCCCTCGCCGCGGCGGCCACGCCCGCCGCCGCGCTGGCCCCTTTTCAGACCGGCGTCTCCTACGTGCTGCCGAACGAGGAACCGGAAGTCGCGCTCAAGCACGTCAAGGAAGCGGGCGCCCAGTTCGCGCTGGACCCCGTGCGCTGGTCCGAAGTGGCGCCCGAAGAGCTGCCGGCCGCATGGAACCCCGAAGACCCGGCCGACACCAATTACAACTGGGGCCAGACCGACCGCTGGGTCCAGAACGCCGTCGTCAACGGCCTCACCCCGGTCCTGCAACTCCGCAGCGCCCCCACCTGGGCGCAGCGCTGCCCGCCGGCCCAGATCGACACCGGTGCCCCCTGCAATCCAGATCCGGCCATGCTGGCCGCCTTCGCCACCGCCGCGGCGCGCCGCTACAACGGCCAGTTCGGCGGGCTACCGCGGGTGCGCTACTGGCAGGGCCTCAACGAGCCCAACCTGAGCCTCTTCTTCAACCCACAGTACGACGGCGACAAGCCGGTGTCCCCCGACCTCTACCGGGTGCTGATCAACTCCTTCTACGCCGCCGTCAAGGCGGTCGATCCGACCAACCTCGTGCTCGCCGCCGGGCTCGGGCCGATCGCGGTGCCGAAATACACGATCGGCCCGATGCGCTTCACCCGCCTGCTGCTCTGCATGAGCGGCGGCAGGCACCCGCACGCCACCGGCGGAGACTGCGAAGGCGGTGTGCACTTCGACATCTTCGACATCCACCCCTACACGACCGGCGGGCCGACCCACGAAGGTGGGCCGAACGACGTCGAGATGGGCGACCTGCGCAAGCTGACCAATCTGCTTCACGCGGCCGACCGAGCCGGTCGGATCAAAGGTGTGTTCCCGCACACTCCCCTCTGGATCGTCGAGTTCTCCTGGGACTCCAATCCGCCTGACGCCGGCGGCCTGCCGTTCAAGATCCTCGATCGCTGGACCGCGGAGGCGATGCACAACGCCTGGTCCGCCGGCATCACCACGTTCTTCTGGTTCAGCCTGCGCGACTCCCCCGCCGGCAGCTCGCCCTACGGCGAAACGCTGCAGTCCGGCCTCTACCTGCGGGGACCGAACGTGATCCAGGACCAGCCGAAGCCGGTGCTGAACGTCTTTCGCTTCCCCTTCGTCGCCTATCCGGGCAGGCCCAGCATGAGTTTCTGGGGCCGGACCCCGACCAGCAGCAGCGGCAAGATCCTGATCCAGGCCCTGCTGAAGGGGCACTGGCGCACGCTGACCAGCGTACGGGCCGGCAAGAACGGGGTCTTCCGCGGCAAGGTGCGAACCCGCTACGGTCGCAACCACAGCGGCAAGGTCCGCGCCCACTTCGCGCACGGGGCCTCGGTCCCCTTCGGCATGCGCAACATCCCGGACTTCATTCACCCCCCGTTCGGCACCGAATAGCCGGCGCGGCGCCGGGTCGATAGGGTTCCGCGCCGCGCATGCGCTTCTATGAGTACGAGGCACGCAGGATCGTCGAGCTGGCGGGGATTCCCGTCACCAAGTACGGCTTCTGCAAAACCGCCGAGGAGGCTCGTAAGGCCGCCGAGGAGATCGGCGGGCCGACGGTGGTCAAGTCGCAGGTGCTGAGCGGTGGCCGGATGAAGGCCGGCGGCGTCAAGTTCGCCGACACTCCCGACGAGGCCGCCGAGCACGCCGAGGCGATCCTGCGGCTCGAGATCAACGGCCACATGCCGCGCGGCGTCCTCGTCGACCCCAAAGCCGAGGTCAAGCAGGAGTACTACGCGAGCGTCGTCTGGGACGG
>JASLJO010000143.1 GCA_030152505.1 Solirubrobacterales bacterium
GGCATCGGTCTGACCGGAATCGCCTACCACGCCAAGCTGATGCCGGTGCGAGTGCTCGATCGCAACGGCAGCGGCCGAGCGGACGACATCGCCCGTGGCATCCGCTTCGCCGTCGACCGTGGCGCCGACGTGATCAACATGAGCTTCAACTTCGGCTGCGGCAAGAGCGTGCCGGGGATCGACCGGGCCTTGCGCGACGCCTATCGGCACGGCGTGGTCGCCGTCGCCTCGATCGGCAACCTGGGCTCGGAGGCGTGCGTCGCGCCACCGGCAACCAGCCCGCGCACGATCGGCGTCGGCGGCTCCACCGAGGGTGGCTGCCTCGGCAGCTACTCGCTGCTGCCCGGCAAGGGCGTCGATCTGCTCGCCCCGGGCGGCGGCGCGCCTGTCGCCGGCTGCCCGTCGGTCTACAGCCGCTCGATCTACCAGGTGACGCTGAAGGGCGGCAACCCGCGCCGCTTCGGTGAGCCGGGCAGCTACATCGGCACCTCGATGGCGGCGGCGCACGTCTCCGGCGTCGCCGCGATGCTCCTCGCCGGCAGTGTCATCCCGAAGGGCGTCTCGCCCGAGGGCAGGGTCAACCGTGTGCTGAGGCGCCTGCGCCAGACCGCCCGTGACCTCGGTCTGTCGTCCAAGCAGCAAGGCGCCGGCCTGGTCGATGCCGGCGCCGCGACGGATCCGAGCCGCTGACGATCAGGTCGTGCGGACGATGATCACGCTGCAAGGAGCGTGATGGGAGACGTTGTTGGGGACGCTGCCCAAGAGGAAGCGCCGCGCCCCGGTCATCCCCTTGTTGCCGACCACAATCAGGTCGGCATCGGCATCTTCGGCGACCTTGAGGATCGCCTCCGCCGGGTCGCCCTCGACCGGGTGCGTCCGCACGTCCAGGCCCTCTTTCTTGGCACTCGCCGCGGCCGCGTCGAGCACGAGGTTGACGTCCTCGCGCGGACCGATCTCGTATTGGACGTCGGCGGGCACCCCCTCCTGCTCGCTCTGTAGGCGACGTTTGGGCACCGGGGCATAGGCGCTGACGATGTCGAGCTGGGCTCCCGTGAGCTTGGCCAGGTCGGCAGCCTGCCGCAAGGCCTCGCCGGCGGTCTCCGATCCGTCGGTTCCAACCACGATGCGAGTGAACACGCCGCCTCCTCTGCTCGGTCGCTGAACGCGGCTGATACTAACGCGACCCTCCCGCGCAAACCCTTAGCGCGAAGTTACGCCGCCGTGGTGCGCGGGCAGGCCGCGGAAGCCATCGCCGAGGATTTCGGTCGGCGTCGTGGCGAGGCGGACGACCGCGATCGCCATCGCGGCCACCAGGCAGATGACGAGCACGACCATCGCGGCTTTCCAGAGTCCCGGCACGTTCAGAACCCTAGAGCTAGGCTTGTCCCATGGAGAAGGTGGCCGATGGGGTCTGGCTTCTGCGCGGGGACCTGCGCAAGTCGATGAACGTCTACTTCCTCGAGGACGAGGGTGGCGTGGTGCAGTTCGACGCCGGAAGCAAAGCGATGACGAAGAAGGCGCGCGCAGCCGGGCAGGAGCTCGGCGGAGTGACGCGGATCGTCCTCGGTCATGCCCACGCCGACCACCGCGGTACGGCACCGGGCCTCGGCGTCCCGGTCCACTGCCACCCCGACGAAGTCGCCGACGCCGAAAGCGACGCTGCCATCGCCCCCTATATGAACATCGCCGAGCTGCCGGTCGCGCTTACCCGTCGGGTCTACCCGTTCCTGCTGCGGCGCTGGGACGGCGGCGCGGTGAAGATCGCCGGCACGGTCTCCGAGGGGGATGAGGTGGCGGGCTTTCGCGTCGTCCACCTCCCCGGCCACGCCCCCGGCCTGATCGGTCTCTGGCGTGAGAGCGATCGGGTTGCCCTGGTCAGCGACGTGATCTACCTGATCGACTCGACGAGACTGGGAAAACCGCTGCCCGCCGGCGAGGCGAGCGTCCCCCACCCCGCCTGGGCCTGGGACCACGCCAAGGCGAAGGAGTCGGTGCGCAGGCTCGCGGCGCTCGAACCGGCGGTCGTCGCAGCGGGACATGCGGCGCCATTGCGCGGCGAGAACCTGCGTGCCACGCTCGAGCGCGCCGCCGAGAAGTACTAGGAGGCATGGCGGGGTCGCCGCGCCTGCGGGCGCCGCTGGCATAGGTTGCCCTCCCTGATGATCGGGACCTACGTCTCGGCGGCGCTGATCTGCGTCGCCTCACTGCTCGTCGGCCGCGCCCTGCTGCTCCTCGCGGGACGCACCGCATGGTCGTGGCTGGAGCCGGCCACCGGCTTCGGCGCGGTGCTGACCGTGACCGGCATCCTCGCCCGCGCCCCGGGCCACGGCAGCTCGGCGACGCTCGGCCTCGCCCTCCTCCTGATCACCGCCGCGGCGGTGATCCTCACCAGCCGCCCCGCTTCCGTCGATGGGGCGGCAAAGGGAGCCCGGCGACCCGTTGCGGGCCCAAGACGGCGGGCGGAGCTGGGGGGGGGGGGTCCGGTGGCGCTAGCGGTGGGGGTGGT
>JASLJO010000144.1 GCA_030152505.1 Solirubrobacterales bacterium
GCCGGCGTTGGCGACGGCGCCTTCCGGTCCCAGGCCGGGAACCTCGCCGCCGATGAAGAAGGCCGGATCGGCGCCAAGCCCGCGCAATGCCCAGGCGAGCATCGCCGCCGTCGTCGTCTTGCCGTGGGTGCCGGCGACCGCGATCAGGCGCTTCTCGGCACAGAGCTCGGCGAGCAGCTCGCCGCGGTGGCGGACCGCCAGCTCGCGCTCACGCGCGAGCGCGAGCTCCGGGTTGTCCGCCCCGATCGCCGTCGAGAGGACCACCTCGACGTTCTCGGGCAGGTTGTCCGCGGCATGGCCGACGACCGGCTGCAGGCCCGCGCTCCGCAGGCGCTCCATATACGAGGACTCGGCGCGGTCGCTGCCGCTGACGGTCGCGCCCAGCTCAGCGCAGATCAGAGCGAGGCCACTCATCCCGGCGCCGCCGATGCCGACGAAATGCAGCCGTCGCTCCCCCCAATCGGTCACGAACGCACCGCCCCCAGGACCTGATCGGCGATCCGCCGAGCCGCATCGGGCATCGCCAGGCGGGCCGACGCCGCGGTCATCGCGGCGAGGCGTTCGGCGTCATCGAGGATCGCGCCAATCTCACCCGCCAACCGTTCGACGTCCAGCTCGTCGTCGCGGATCACGGTGGCGGCGCCAGCCTCGGCCATCCAGGCGGCATTGCCCTCCTGGTGGCCGGCGGCGGCGTGCGGGTAGGGCACCAGGATCGCCGGCCGCCCGGCAGCGGTCAGCTCGAAGATCGATCCGCCGGAGCGGCCCAGCACCAGGTCGCAGGCGGCCAGGCAGGCGCCGAGGTCGGGCTCGTAGGCGAGCAGGGTGTAGCGCTTGCCGTGAGGGGCGACGGCAAGGCGCTCCCCGAGGTCGTCGAAATCGCGGTGACCTGCGACGTGGACGACGTCGAAGTCGCGCCCGGGGCGTTCGGCCAGCGCCGCGATCGCGCACTCGTTGATCGAGCGGGCGCCCTGGCTGCCGCCCATGACCAGCAGGCAGCGCGCGTCCGGCGCGATCCCGAAGCGCTCTCGCGCCGCGACACGATCGGCGGAGAGCACCGCCTCGGGTACCGGCCGCCCGGTGACCAGGTAGCGGTCTCCCTCTCGCCCGGCGATCGGGAACGCGAGGCACACACGCCCCGCCCGCCGGGCAAGTAGGCGGTTGGCGAGCCCGAGGTGGCTATCGGCCTCGGTGAGGACCAGCGGAATGCGACTGAGCACAGCGGCCATGCCGGCCGGGCCCGCGACGAAGCCGCCCCCGCCCATCACCACGTCTGGGCGGCGCCGCCACAGTACGCGCAGCGCCGCGCCGACCGCGACAATGGCCTCGACAACTGCTTTGGCCGCGCGCAGGCGGCTGCCGCGGTCGATGCCGCGCACCTTGACGAAATCGATCTCGTAGCCGGCAGCCGGCACCAGGTCGGCCTCGATCCGCTCGCCGGTGCCGAGAAAGGAGACCTCGGCACCTCTAGCCCGAAGCTCGTCGGCGACCGCCATGGCCGGTACGACGTGACCGGCCGTTCCCCCGGCTGCCACCACCACTTTTGCGACTCCTGGCACTGCTCGATCGGCTCCTTCCACGGGCGGGTTCGCGTCCACCTTCGACGACGCGCAGTTTGCCAGCGCGTGCGGTCCCCCCGCGGGCGACGTTGAGGATCAGCCCCACGGCGAACAGCGTTGCCATCAGGCTGCTGTTGCCATACGAGACGAAGGGCAGCGGCACCCCGGTCAGGGGCGCCAGCCCCATCACGGCGAAGAGGTTGATCGTCGCCTGGACGAGGACCAGCGAAGTCAGCCCGGCGACGAGCAGCTTTCCGTAGTTGTCCTTGGCTTTCTTCGCCACCTGCAGGCCGGCGTAGCCGAAGAGCGAGAAGAGACCGACTACGCCGAGGATGCCGACCAAGCCAAGCTCCTCACCGATCACCGCCGAGATCATGTCGGTGTGCGCCTCGGGCAGGTAGTACGCCTTCTGTACGCCATTGCCGATGCCGACGCCGAAGAGGCCGCCGGAGCCCAGCGCGATCTTCGCCTGCGCCGCCTGAAAGCCGGCGCCGCCGGCATCGGCACCGGGGTTGAGGAAGCCAGTGAGGCGTTCCATCCGGTAGGGCTCGATCACCGTCATCAAGAGAGCGAAGAAGGCGAGCACGGCGACGAGCACCGCGAGGTCGCGTATCCGCATGCCGGCGGCAACCAGGGTGGCGGCGATGGCGAAGGCGATGACCATCGCCGTGCCCAGGTCGGGCTCGGCGACGACCAGCAGCGTTGCCACCCCGACGACCAGCAGGAAGGGCATCAGCCCCTCGATCGTGCGAGCCCGCTTCGGCTTGCGTGCCAGAAGATCGGCGCCGTAGAGGATCAGCGCCACCTTGGCCAGCTCGGAAGGCTGCAGCTGGATGAAGCCCGGACCGATCCAACGGCTCGAGCCGTTGACCGTGGTGCCGCCGAAGAGCACGGCGAAGAGCAGGAAGAGCGAGACGCCGAGGATCGCCGGGGTGAGCCGGCGGATCGTCGAGAGGCCGTGGCGCGCGGTCAGGTGCATGATCGCCAGCCCGACCGCACCAAAGAGCAGCGTCCGCTTCAGGTAGAAGGCGCTGTCGGAGAGCCCGCCGTTGCTGAGTATGCGAGTGGTCGAGCTGGCGGAGAAGACCATCACCGCGCCGAGGGCGAGCAGGCAGAGGGTCGCCGTGAGCAGGATGTTGTACTCAGCGGGCAGCCTGGCGGCCCGCTTCTTCTTCGCCCTCGCCTTGGTCTTCTTTCGCTTCGACCCGGGCCAGGGCAGTGAGAGAGCGCTCACGTCAGTCCTCTGACGATCTCGCGGAAGCGATCGCCGCGACGCTCGAAGTTCTCGAAGGCGTCGAAGCTGGCGCAGGCAGGCGAGAGCAGCACGACCTCACCCGGCCTCGCCACCGACGAAGCGCGCCGCACCGCGTCCTCGAGGTCCGCGCAACGGTGTGGCCCCACCCCCGCGGCCAGTACCGGAGCAAGCTCCGCGGCGAGGCGGTCGGCGGTCGCGCCGATCAGGTAATAGGCGACGCAGCGCTCGCGCACCGGCTCGACCAACGGCACGAACGACTCCTCCTTCTCGCTGCCACCGAGAATCGCGTGCACGCCGCCATCGAAGGCCGAGATCCCGACGACCGCCGAGGCGACGTTGGTCGCCTTGGAGTCGTTGACGAAGCGTACGCCGCCGATCTCGGCAACCTGCTCTAGCCGATGGGGAACGCCGGCGAAGCTGCGCAGTCCCTCGCGCACCGCGTCGCGGTCGAGCCCCATCGCCAGCGCCGTGGTCGCCGCCGCCATCGCGTTGGCGACGTTGTGCTCGCCGACGATGCCGAGCTCCGCCGTGGCAACCAGCGGCTCACCGTCGTAGAAGATCGTCTCCTCGGCCAGCGCCACCTCGCACTCGGGACCGGCGCCACGGCAGAAGGCGATCCGGCGGCCACAGCCACCGAGATCGGTGCCGGCGAGACTCGGGTCGTCGGCGTTGTAGACGGCAATGTCGTCGTTGCCCTGGTGGGCGAAGATGCGCAGCTTCGCCGCCAGGTAGGCATCGAGGTCATGGTGGCGGTCGAGATGGTCGGGCGCCAGGTTGAGGAAGACCCCGCACTCCGGCGCGAAGCAGGCGGCGTCTTCCAGCTGAAAGCTGGACGCCTCACAGACCACGGTCGCGCCCGGCTCGAGCTCGCCCGCCAGCGAGGCAAGCGGCGTGCCGACGTTGCCGGCGACCGCGACCGGCTCGCCCGCCGTGCGGTAGAGGTGGCCGAGCAGCTCGACCGTGGTCGTCTTGCCGTTGGTCCCGGTCACTGCGACGAAGCGGTTGGGGAGCACCCGCCAGGCCAGCTCGAGCTCGCCGACGACGTCGAGTCCGCGCTCGAGTGCGGCGGCGATCACCGGCGCCTCCCGGGGCACACCCGGGCTCTTGACGACGGTCCGCATGCCATCGAGCTGAGCAACTCCATCCGTATCCAGGACAACTTCGACGCCTGCGCCCGCCAACCCTGCCGCACCGTCCGGGTGGCGCGAATCGACGCCGCGCACCTCCTCTCCCCGTCCCGCCAGCAACCGCGCCGCCGCGCAGCCGGAGCGCGCCAGCCCGACTACGAGGAACGGCCCCCGCGGCAGCGGGGGCCGGGGCTTGCGAGGTGGCGGCAGCGTCATCCACCTATGTTCGCTGCCGCCGCGGCTGCCTCCTGTCCGCCCCTGGCCCTTCCGGTGCGCCTTTCCAACCCGTGGGGTTGGAAAGGCGCACCGGAAGCCTCAGTAGAGGGCTGCCGCCAGGCGCTTGCGGTACCTGGGGCCGATCGGGTCGGCCGGGTCGGCTTCGCTGAGGATGCCGACGATCGCCCGGCGCAGGTCCTCGCGGGTCTCCTCGTCGGCGTCGGCGCTCTCCATCTCCTCCAGCAGAGCATCGAGCGCCGCCTCGTGGTGGCCCCGGTCGAGCGTGGCGAAGGCGTCGCTGCCGGTGCCCCGCCCGGCGAGCCGCACCCGCGCGGCGATCCCCTCGGCGGCGAAGTCCCCCTCGAACGGCTCGACCGCCGCCAGCGCGTCCTCCTCCGCCCCACGCTCCAGCCGCGCTCGGGCGAGAGCGACCGCGATGTCGGCGCGGCGCGGCTCCAGTTCGGCCGCCTCGCGCAGCGAGAGCTCGTCGCCTTTCTCCAGTAGCTCGTCCGCCCGCGATGGCAACAGCGAATCGAAGAACGCCTCGACTTTGGCCGGGGGCAGCGCGCCGACGAACTCGTCGACGACCTGGCCGTCGCGGAAGGCCTTGACCGCCGGGATCCCCTGGACGCCGAAGCGGCCGGAGAGCGCCTGATTGGCGTCGACGTCGACCTTGGCGCGCAACACCTTGCCGCCCCGGCTCGCCTCGGCGCTGGAGGCCGCCGAGGCGAG
>JASLJO010000165.1 GCA_030152505.1 Solirubrobacterales bacterium
GTCGAGCGCAACCTCGACCGGGCGACGATTTTCTTCGCCGTCATCTTCGTCGTGAACACCCTGGTGCTGCTGAAGATCTAGCGCAACGATCGACTGCTGGCGTCGAGCTAGAAGCCCTGTGACAGCCAGGCGCCGAACGGCGGGCCGGTCAGGGGCAGGTGCGGGGCGCCGAGGAAGGACACCGCCAGCGAGCCACTCCAGCTCTTCGCGTTCCGCGGGCCCCGCAGGAGGTCGGCGCTGCCGTCGAAGGGTGGCGGCGGCGCCGCCGTGGCGCTGGAGAGGATTCCGTCGAAGGAGAACGCGGAGGGCGCGCCGCGGACGTAGGCGAAGCGAATCACCCCGATCGACCCTTCGCTGACCTGGCTGACGGCGAGAAAGTGAGGGCGGCCCCTGCCGCGCACCTGCGCTGCGAACACGGTCCGCGCGAGAGACTGTTTGCTGTCGGCAACCAGGGTGGTGGACTTCGGGCCGATACCGGGGTGGGTGGGAACCCCGGCTGCGCCGGAGGCGCTGGCCGGATCAGCCGCGACGAGGCCCGGCAGGCGTATGCCGAGAGGGGCACTCGACTGCGGGAGGGCGGCATGTCCACCCGGCGAGAGCCCGAGCAGGCAGGCGAGCAGGGACGCGAAGTCGACCGAGCGCCCTGGCATGTGGTGGACGTCGACCGAGGTATACCCCCCCTCCCCCTCGAAGTGCAGTTCGCCATCGAAGACACCGAAGTCGGCGATGACCCCGTTGCTCGGCCTCCTGCAACCGGCTTTGTGGGTGGCGTGGAGCGCTCGACCCGAGGGCCGGAAACGAACCGCGATCCGGCCGCGGTCTCCAAAGGAGGCGGCGATCGAGGTCGGCGTCACCTTGCCGTGGGCGAAATACGTCGCCACAGACACCCGCTGGCGAACCCTGCGGTGACGATCGCCCCGACCGCGCCGGTGGACGAGGGAGCGGCTGACGCTGAGGGCCACGGTTTGCCCGAACGCGACAACCGAGATCCTGTAACCGTCCCGGTTCTCGAAGCGCAGTTCGGACAGGGTCAGGTTTCTCGGCAGGCCCACGGCACTGGACCCCTGACCCATGAGGGCGAGCTCGTCGTTCAGCCGCGAGAGGCCGGTGAGGAGTCGAGGAGCAGGCGGAGAGGCCTGCGCTGCATCGACCGTGGGGGCGCCGAGCAGCAGCGCCGCGAGCGCGAGCAGGCAGCAGATCGTCCGCCGGCGCCTCATTGCACCCTCGATGCCTGCTCGTACAGCGCCCTGACGGCGCCGCCGAAGTAGGAGCCGAAGTCGGTGGTGCGGTCGTCGCCGTAGCCGTAGTCGGTCACGCCGTTGAGCACGTCGCCCCGGATCGTCCAGCCGCCACCGGAGGCGCCGCCGGTGACGTCACAGGAGAGCGCCAGGTTGAGCGGTCCGCGCCAGAGAAAGGAGGCGAGGTCGTGGCCGAGGTACGGCGTGTCGGCGCAGAGCCGCTGGGTCGCACCGTCGAACGGCGCTTCCGCCGGGTAGCCGTGGACGTCGAAGGCCTGGTTCGGCGAGAGGCCGAAGGCGATCCCGTATCCGCCCACCGCCTTGCCGAGGCGCTGCCCGCGTTCGTTGCGCCCGACCACGGCGGCGCCGACGTCGGCATTCTCACTGCCGCCTTCGACCCAGGGCGCGGTGGCGCCGAGCCATTTGGCGACGAAGACACCGAAGGGGCGGACGCCGTTGTGGTAGCCGGGCACGAAGACCCAGTCCTGGTTGAACCAGTGTCTGCGATCGCCCTCGTTGACGCAGTGACCGGCGGTGATGACGACGCTGAGGTTGGGCGCGTTGACGGAGCTGCCCGAGCAACGGCCGAGGCCGAACCCACCTGGAAGGACGATGAAGATGACCCCGCTCTGCCGGAAGCCCGGCGCGGTCGGATCGGCGACCTCGGCGAAATCGGACCGCGCCTCGGAGTCGGCTTCCAGGCCGCGGCCTTCGCTGTCCGCCGAGCGCGTGGCCGAGCTGTGCGCCAGTCCCCCGCCCCGCGGCACCGCGATGTCGAGCGGCCGTGCCCGCCGCATGCGGGCCGGGGTCCAGAAACGCAGCGCCTGGCGTGCCGAGGAATCCGCCGGGGAACGGGTCCAGGCTTCGGCTCCACCTGCGACCGGAGTCGCGGCCAGCGCCGCGACACACGCCACCGCCGAGGCCAGGGCCGCACCGCGCGGACGTAGTCGAGCACTCATTCGGCTACCAAACTAAACCGGTTCGGCCGGTCGGCGCTCGGTGGCTCTTCCGCCATTGCCGTCGGCGCCGTCGAGGATCTCAACCGCCTCTTTGCGCAGCTCCGCGTCGAGCAGGGCGAAGTCCTCGTCGGAGAGCTTGCCTGCGGCGTGGTCGAGCTCGGCATCGCGGATCTCGCGGTACTTGGCTTCCTTCAGCGCCTCGAGCTCGGTGTTGGCCGCGGGCCGTCGGCGGGCGGCGCGCCCGGGCCAGACCGCGATCAGGCCTCCGGCGAGGGCGATCAGACCGCCGATCCAGATCCAGGTGGCGAGCGGGTCGACGATCACGCGGAAGGTCGCCGGTGCGTCCACGGCGAGGTAGCCCCGGGCGAGCCGTTCGGCGGTGGCGATCTGAAGGCCTTCGATCTGAGCAAGGGCAAGCGGGCGCAGGCGCGGGTCGGCGGCGGCGGCGCGCATCAACCGGGATACCGCCCCGCACTGCGGAGGCGTGCCGGGCGCGCCGCTGACACATGCCTTGAACCCTGCGTCGGCTGCGCGGGCAGCGCCCTGCACGCTGCTGATCGTCGGCTGTATCGCCGTCCAGAAATCGCTGCCGAGGCCCGCTTTCAGGCCGATGTGACTGTCGGATTCGCCCGCGAAGTAGTCGGAGATGGTGCCCCCTCCCTCCCCGGTCGGGCGATAGAAGCGGCGGGTGGGATGCAGGGTGAAGGACTCACCGTCCTTTTCGACTCGCAGGACGGCGCCGGCGGTAAAGGCGAGCCGATCCACCCTGGCGGTCGGCCGCACGTAGGTGACCTTGCGCGCATCGATCACCGCGCTCTGCCCCGGCCGCAGCCTCACGTCCCGTTTGGTCTGGAAGCTGGAGGAGGCGGCGATCCCGATCAGGAGCACGGCAATGCCGACATGGACGATGTAGCCGCCGTAGCGCCGGCGGTTGCGAGAGACGATGGCAACCAGAGCCGCCGGGAGCGAGCCGCCGCGCAGCGAGCGGCGCGCCCTCGCGCCACGCCAGAACTCCTGCCCCAAGCCGGTCAGCGCGAAGGCGGCGAAGGCGAAGAGGGCGAGCGCCCAGGGCCTGTGGGCGGCGTCGGTAAAGAGCGCCAAGACCAGGCCGACGATCGCCGCAACGACGGTCGGCCAGAGGAAGACCCGCCTGGCGGAGGCCCAGCTGACCCGCCGCCAGGCGAGCAGGGGGCCGATCCCGGTGAAGAGGACGAGCACGATCGCCAGCGGCGTCGTGTAGCGATCGAACCAGGGCGCCGCCAGCGAGGACCTCTCGCCGGTGAAGAGCTCGGAGATGAGGGGGAAGAAGGTGCCCCAGAAGATCGCGGCAGTGAGCGCCACCAGCAGCAGGTTGTTGACCAGGAAGACGGACTCGCGCGAGGCGAGCGAGTCGATCCGCTTCTCGGAGCGCAGATCGTCGAGGCGGGAGACGATCAGCGCGGTCGAGCCGAGCAGGACGACGGCGATCAGGCCGAGGATGTAGGGGCCGACGGTGCTGTCGCCAAAGGCGTGGATCGACTGCAGGACGCCGGAGCGGACGAGGAACGTGCCCAGCAGCGCCAGCGAGAAGGTGGCGACGATCAGGCAGGCGTTCCAGACTTTCAGCATGCCGCGCTTCTCCTGGACCATGATCGAGTGCAGGAACGCGGTGCCCATCAGCCAGGGCATCAACGCCGCGTTCTCGACCGGGTCCCAGGCCCAGTAGCCGCCCCAGCCGAGCTCGGTGTAGGACCAGCGGGCGCCGAGCAGCAGGCCGAAGCCGAGGAATGCCCATGCGATCAGGGCGAAGCGGCGGGTCGAGCGGATCCAGGCGGCATCGAGGCGGCGCGTGATCAGGGCGCCGATGGCGAAGGCGAAGGGGACGGTGAAGGCGACGTACCCCGAGTAGAGCATCGGCGGGTGGATCATCATGCTCGGGTGCTGCAGCAACGGGTTGAGCCCGATCCCGTCGGCGGGTGCGGGGCTGAGCGTGGCGAAGGGGTCAACGCCGCCGGCGAACAACATGAGTCCGGTGAAGAAGGCGGCGATGCCGGCCATCACCGCGGTCGCGTAGGGGACGATCTCGCGCAACCTGTTGCGGGTTGCAAGCAGCGCCAGCGAAGCGGCGATCGAGAGCACCCAGGCCCAGAGCAACAGCGAGCCTTCCTGGCTCGACCACATCGCCGCCAGCTTGTAGAAGGCCGGCGTCTCGATCGACGAGTGTTCCTGGACGATCTTGAGCGAGAAGTCGTCGTTGGCGAAGGCGATCTCGATCAGCACGACGCAGAGCGTCAGGAGGGCGAAGAGGCCGTAGAGGGCGCGGCGCGAGAGGTCGACCCAACGGCGGTTGCCGTCGCGCCCGATCAGCGCCGCGACGGCGGCGAAGATCGCGGTGAGGAAGGCCAGCGCCAGCGCGGCGCTGCCGAGATCAGCTGCCATTCGAGGTGGTGAACTTCGAGGGGCACTTGGTGACCAGGGTGTCCGGTTCGCCAACGAAGACGCCGTTCTCGAGGGTGCCGCCGAGGACGATCTCGCGACCGCCACGGAAGGGATCGGGAATCGTGCCCTCGTAGGTCACCGGCAGGCTCTGACCGGCGTCCGTGCGGTCGGCGACGCGGAAGCTGATCGCCTCGCCGTGGTGGTGGACCGAGTGCTTGACCACGCGGCCGGTCAGCTCGTAGCTGCCGCCGGAACTGACGCCGATGAGCTGCGAGGGCTCCTTCGCTTCCGAGGAGGCGCTGAACGACGTGTAGACGAGCGCGGCGGCCAACAGGACGGCGACGCCGAGCGCGACCACGAGCCGGATCTTGCGTTTGCGGCCAGGATCCACGAACCGCGAATTATCGCAAGGCGGTGGGGGACGGTTCGAAATGCGAGAATCGGCGCATGAGCGATGACCCAGTGCTGCTCATCACCGGAGCTTCCAGCGGCATCGGCGCCGCCACCGCGCGCGCCGCAGCGGAGACGCACCGGCTCGTCTTGGCGGCGCGCAGGCTGGAGCCACTCGAAGAGCTGGCCGAGGAGCTCGGCGGCGCCGAGCGGGCGATCGCGGTGCGCTGCGACGTGACCGAGTGGGACCAGGTCGAGGCGATGGCCACGGCCGCGCTGGACACGTTCGGCCGCATCGACGTGGTCTTCGCCAACGCCGGCTTCGGCGCCACCCGCGGCTTCCTCGAGGAGTCGCCCGAGCACTGGCGTTCGATGGTGCTGACCAACGTCTACGGCGTGGCGCTGACGATCCGCGCGACCCTCCCCCATCTGCTCGAGCGCGGCGACGGCCACTTCCTCGTCACCAGCTCGGTCGCCGGCCGTCACGCGCTGCCCGGCTCGCTCTACTCGGCGACGAAGTGGGCGGCGACGGCGATCGGCGAGTCCCTGCGCGCCGAGCTGCGCCAGATGCACGACAACAGCGGCATCAAGGTGACGCTGATCGAGCCCGGCATGGTCGACACGCCCTTCTTCGACAACCGCCCGGGCAAATGGGCGCTCCAGGACGATGACATCGCCCGTGCGGTCGTCTATGCGCTGGAGCAGCCGGGGAACGTCGACGTCAACGAGATCCTGATCCGGCCGACGGGCCAGCCGATCTGATCAGCGACCGGACCATCCGCCAGTAGCTGCGGAGCAGGAGACGGACCGGCGCCGAGCGGGCGATCGCTGGGATGAAGGGGGAGTCGAGGTCGGGGGTGAGCCAGGCGGCGAACTCGGCGGCGCTGACCGTGCGAGTGGCCTGCACTCGGCGCCGCTCGCGCAGCAGGCGCGGCAGCCGGCGGGTCACTTCGCCGATCGCGGCGAGTTTCTGCCCTCCCCAGCCAGCGGCGAAGGAAGCGGGTATCAGGGCCAGCTCGGTGAGGATCAGGGCCGGCGTCAGCAGGGCCAGCAGGGGGCCGGGGTAGCAACGGATGAGGAAGGCCCAGCGGTTGCGCTCCAACCAGCGCCACTTGTGCGTGTTGGCGCCGAACTCGTAGTCGTGCTCGACGACCGCCGCCGGTTCGATCCCGAGGGCACCACCGGCCAGCCGCAGTCGCAGCGAGAGGTCGACGTCCTCGTGGTAGAGGAAGTACGCCTCCGGGAAGCCTCCGATCTCCTCCCACGTGCGACGGGGAATCGCCAGGCAGGCACCGGACAACGCCGTGACCTCACCGGCCGGCGGCGCCTCGCCGAGCGGGCGGCCGTGCCCGCCCGCCCAGACGATGCCGGTGAAATGGACCGGGTTGCCGGCCGAGTTGATCGTCACCCCGTCGCCGCCCGCGACCAGCGCCTGCCAGGCCGCCCAACCGTGCTCCTCCAGCCAAGGCCGGCGGATCGCCTCCCCCCAGCCGGCGCGCGGCGCGGCGTCGGGGTTGAGGATGACCAGCAGGTCGCCCCTCGCCTGCTTGGCACCCAGGTTGCAGGCCCCGGCGAAGCCGAGGTTGCCGCCGCTGGACAGGACCCGCGCCGCCGGCGCCAGCTCAACCACGGCCTCGGCACTCCCGTCGGAGGAGTCGTTGTCGACGACGATCAGCTCGTCACCCTCTTCCAGCTCTGGCAGCAGCGCGGGCAGCGTCCGCGCGAGCTCCGCGCGGCTGTTCCAGGCGACGATCAGGACCGTAAGCGTCGGGCGCACCGACGCCGGAGGCTATTTGTTCTTCTTGGCGCCCTTGTGCTTCTTGCCGCAGGAGAGCAGCAGGCGCGGCCGCGTGTTCCGCTTCTTGCCGTTCTGGCCTTTGAAGCGCACGATCACCCGCTTGCCGCGCGTTTGCTTGCGTTTATGCGCCTTGCTCGCCTGCGCGCCTTTGCCCCCGTGCCGTTTTTTGCGCGGGCACTGATTTTGCGAGTTGACCAACAGGCCCCGTTTGCCGCCGCGTAGAGTGAGGACGAACTTCGTCACTGGCACGTCGGGGACGATGTCGAAGGTGTTGCGGATACGACCGTGGGAGCTGTCGGTGCGACTGTCGAGCTCGACCTCGACCTGGCCGCGCAGGTCGGCGACGAGGTCGGGCAGAACGTTGTTGGAGGAGCGCAGGTAGACCGGCCCCTGCAGCGGGTCGTCGAGCAGCGGCGAGGTTGCGACGGCGTTGCCGTAGATCGAGTCCTTCGGGCAATCGTTGGCCGCGAACTGGACCCGCGTGCAGACCTTCGCCAGGTTGCCCTGGTCGAGGATCAGCGAGCGAGGCAGGATCGTCTGGGCGCGGGCGATGTTCGCGTCTCCGGGCCGGGGCGTCAGAACGGCGCGCAGCCGCGGGTTCTTTGCGCGCCGCATCGCCCCGGTGAGGCGCAGCGAGAGCTTCGGCTTGAAGCCGAGCTTGTCGCAGCCGGCCGCTTCGAAGGGGGCCGAGACCGGCGACCGGGTGAAGGCGGACGGATCGGCCGGGTTGGCGCCGCCGCCGAGCAGTGCCCCGCCGAAGCTCAGCTTGGAGCAGTTCGTCGGGTTGAGCGAGAACTCGCGCCGGTCCAGCTTGACCGCGACCGAGCGGACGTCGAGCAGGGCACCGCCATAGACATGTGGGATCGGGTCCGAGACGGCGTGCACCTGCGCGGTGCGGGGTTCAAGCGACAGCGCCACCCTCACCACGACCGCGCCGAGATCGAACGGCCCGGCCGTGGCGGGGGTGACCACCGCCAGGGAGAGGGGGGCGCGTTTGTAGGGCCCCGTGAGGAAGACCTTGCCGGCGACGTGGAGCGGCGACGGGCCGCTGCCGGCGACGATGTCGGCGTGACCGATCAGGCTCGAGTCCGGGCAGCTCGAGTCGGCGGCCTCGGACGCCCCGCTGTTGGCCGCGGCGGTGGCCAGCCGAGCCGCGGGGCAGTACCTGACGCCGGCCAGCTTCGCCACCAACCCCGGCGGCAGCGTCACATCGACTCCTTTCAGCTCCTGGCTTCCCTCGGCCCGGGCGATGTTCATGTGCAGCGGGCTGAACTCGCCGGCCGCCGGCTTGGCCGTGTCGGCGGCGAAGCCGGGCTTGAAAGGACGGTCGGCAAGCGACTTCGCGCAGCCCCCGCCCCCCGGCGCCGTGCTCAGCGAGAACTCTCCAGAGGGGGAGGCTGCCGGGTTGCCCGACCACGGCGTCATCACCGCCGTGGTCTTGTTCGGCCCGCAGCCACCGGGACTCGTCAGCACGGCGTGCTCGCCGTCGTTGAAGTCGAGCGTGAAGGAGCTGAAGGGCACCTGCGGCAGGCCACCCAGTTTGGTGTCGTCGAAGGTGGTCGTCAGCTGACCGGTCTGCGGATCGGCGCTGACGTTGCCGATGAGGCGGGCCGAGATGGCGTAGCGGGCCGACTCGACGTCGACGAAGATCCGGTACTCCTGACCCGAGGTCGGGTCGCGGCTTTCCTGCTTGCCGACGTAGACGTCGCCCTTGAGCGAGCCGTCCGGCAGCGGCGGGGTGTCGATCGCCACCGACCCGATCCGCGAGGCCGACGGGCAGGCCACCGGGTCCCTCGTCCCCTTGCCGAACTGGGTGTCGGTGCAGGTCTGCAGGCCACCGGTGGCCGCCGAGGGGTTGATGCCCATGCCGAGCGGCAGGGTGACCTTGGCCTGCCTGGTCTGCGAGCTCGCCTGCTTGGTCAATCCCGCCGAGAGGCGTTCGGCTTCTGATGGCACTTCGAAGGGGACATTCACGACGACCGTCGGACCGGATGGAGAGTCGGTCTGCGAGGTGTTCGGGTCGACCGCAAGGGACGGTCCGTAGGGAATCGTGTCGCATTCTTTCGGGGAGGTGCCAGGCGGGATCTTCGACTCGAAGAAGGACGAGCCCATGGGGAAATTCGGGTCAGGTTCTTCAAACGAGTCGGCCCGTAGGAGGGTCGAGTAGACGTGCTCGAAGGGCGAGGACTGGACCGCTTCGCCGAAGCAGGTGGTGGGCGTGGTGATGAAGGTGCCGTTGCCGGCACGTCCGTCGAAGACCAGGCGATTTTTCAGCACGTGCCCGACCGGGGATTTCGGTGCGTCGATCGTGAAGTACTCGTGGTAGTCGCTCTCCCACGCCACACCGGCCCGCAGATAGACGTTGTTGCCCAGCAGGTTGAAGCCGAATCGAGCCGGCTCGCCGTCGGGCGGTTCGATGTTGTAGACGGTGGCCGGAAGCTGGGGGGAAACGATCCCGGCCAAGGCGGCGGTGGCGAAGCTGGTGCCGACTTCGGAGCCTGCAGGACAGGACAGCGGGGTCGTTTCGAAGGTCGACTGTTTGCATTGCGGGGTCGCCTGCGGGTTGACGCTCAGTCCCGCCGGGAGATCGACCCTCACGGTTTTGAGGTCGCCCACCGGTTCTTCGAGTTTGATCGGAGGAACCGGTTCTGAGGTCGTGTGTTTGACGATGAACTGGGTGAAACCGACCCGCGGATGACCGCCGGCCTGTTCGTAGTACTGGCTTGGAGGAGACGCGACGCTGCAGGTCGGAGTGTCGGAGAAACAGGTGCCCGCCTGCCAGCCGCTGTCGACCTGGGGGTTGTCGGGATCGGACGGAGCAATGATGTCGCCCGTGTCGGCCACCGCCGCCGGTGCCAGGAACGCGAGTCCCAGAGCCAAAGACATAGAGACAGAAGCAAACCGGATGCCCGCCCTTCGACTCATTCCGATATCTCCTCCCGCTCGATCATCTGACGAGCAGATTACCCGATTTTGATGATCTGCGCTAGTATTTTTTGGTATTCCCCAGTCAACGAAAGTGAGGTAGTCGTGAATTGGGAACGCCTGGCTCGTGCCAATACCCACCCCCTCCGCGTCTCAATCCTGGAAGTCCTGAACATCGACGGCGGCCGGACGCTGTCGCCGAAGGACCTAAGCCTGGAGCTGCAGGCACCGCTGAGCACCGTCAACTACCACGTGACCGAGTTGCGCCACTCCGACATGGTCAAGGTCGTCGACGAACGGCAGGTCCGCGGCGCGATCGAGCACTTCTACCGCGCCGTCGACAGCGAGGAGAAAGGCTCGAGACGAAGGGAGAAACGCAAAGCACGCCTGCGCTGAGCAAGCTCACACTGAGGCAGGCCAAGTCCTGCTCTGGGATCAGGCGACAGTCGGGCCGTTGGAGCAGCGCTCGGTCGTGTATCGGGGCGCGCAAACCGTTCGCGCACGCCATCTCATGCTGAATTCCCTGACCCATTGAGCGAATGCCCGCTGTTCTTCGGACTTGGTCCTCGTCTGCCCCGAGATTTGCTTTTGGAGTCGCCTCTGCAATCTCGCGCCGAGCAGCTGTAGTTCGATCCGTTCTCTCACGTCGCGCCGGGTGTAGTGGTTTTCCTTCAAGAACCTGCGGTATTCGGCCGCGCTCTTGAAGCTTTCTC
>JASLJO010000170.1 GCA_030152505.1 Solirubrobacterales bacterium
TGTGGCAGGCGCCGACGAGGCGGGTCGCGGCTGCCTTGCCGGCCCCCTGGTGGCCGCCGCCGTGCTGATCGACTACGAGACCCTCTCGCGGGCCGATCGCCGCGCCCTCGCCGGGCTGCACGATTCCAAGCAGATGAAACCGGAGCGCCGCGAGGAGCTCTACCCGGCGGTGTTGCGGGCGGCGAGCCGGGTCAGCGTCGTCGTGCGCTGCCCGCGCGGCATCGACGAGCGCGGCCTGCACGTCACCAACATCGAAGCGCTGTCGTGCGCGCTGGAAAGGCTGGCGCCGGGTGAGGAAGCGACCTGTCTGGTCGACGGTTTCTCGCTGCGCAAGTGCGCGGTGCCGCATCGCGCGGTGATCGAAGGCGACGGCACGAGCGCGGCAATCGCCGCCGCCTCGGTGATCGCCAAGGTCACCCGCGACCGCTACATGCACGGTGCCGCCGGCCAGCATCCCGGTTGGGGCTTCGAGGAGCACGTGGGCTACTCCACGCCCGAGCATCGCGCCGCGATCGAGCGAATCGGCATCTCGCCCTTGCACCGCCGTTCTTTCCAAAGCGTCGCCTACGCGCAGCTGGAGCTCGCTGGCTAAAAGGCTGCGCGGATGTGCTCGTAGTCGGTCACGCGGCCAATGTGGTCGTAGGTGACGCCGATGGCGTCGAAGCGGATCTCCTCGTAGCGCGGTAGGTCACGGCGCTCGCTCATCCAGGCGGTCGCCAGGTGGCGGATCCGGCGTTGCTTCCGCGACCCGATCGACAACACCGGACGCTCCGGGCCGTAGAGGGAACCGGTGCGGCCTGCCTTGACCTCGACGAAGACCAGTGCGAGACCGTCGAGGGCGACGATGTCGAGCTCGCCATGGCGGGTGCGGGCGTTGCGCTCGACGATCTCCCAGGAAGCCTCCGCGAGGCGCTCCGCGACGAGGCCCTCGGCCACCCTGCCGAGCCGTTGGCGGGTCTGGGTCATGGGCTGAAGCTAGGCCAAGGCCGCACCGCATGCCTTTTTCCGCAGAGTCGGCCCAGAAGATTTAGATCCTGCGCGCCACAGGCGCGTCCGGGCCGGCCAGCGTGGCCGCAATGCTCGCCACGGCACGGACATTCACCCTCGACGGCATCGCGGCCCGGCCCGTGCGGGTCGAGGTCGACGTGCATCGAGGCCTGCCGGCGTTCAACGTCGTCGGCCTGCCTGACACGGCGGTGCGGGAGGCGCGCGAGCGCGTCCGCGCGGCGCTCTCCAACTGCGGCTTCGATTTCCCCCTGCGGCGGATCATCGCCAACCTGGCACCGGCCAGCCTGCGCAAGGCCGGGCCGGGGCTCGACCTGCCGATCGCGGTTGCGCTGCTCGTCGCGTCAGGTCAACTGGAGTGGGAGCGGCTGCCGCGTCTGGCGATGGCCGGTGAGCTGGCCCTCGACGGTTCGATCCGGGCGATCCCCGGTGTCCTGGCGATCGCCGAGGCGGCGCGCGAGCAGGGAGCCGAGGCGCTGCTCGTACCCGCCGAGAACGGCCCCGAGGCATCCCTGGTCGACGGTCTCGAGGTTCTGCCGCTGGACAGTCTCGGGCAGGTTGCGGACCTGGTGGCCGGGCGGTGGGCGCCGGGCCGGCCAGAGCCATTGTCGCTGTCTCTCGATCCTCGGCCGGGAGCCCCCGATCTGGCCGACCTGCGCGGCCAGCCCCATCTGCGCTACGCCCTGGAGGTCGCGGCTGCCGGCGGGCACAGCCTGTTGATGATCGGTCCGCCGGGTGCCGGGAAGTCCCTTGCCGCCGGTCGCCTGCCCTCGATCCTGCCGCCGCTCGGAGCCGAGGAGGCCCTGGAGGTCGCCAGGGTCGCCAGCGCCTGTGGTCGTCTCAACCAGGGCTTCGGCGGCGGCCGCCCGTTCAGGGCGCCGCACCACACCGTCAGCCCGGCCGGCGTCATCGGCGGTGGTACCCCGCCTGGGCCGGGTGAGGCGACGCTCGCGCATCGCGGCGTCCTCTTCCTCGATGAGCTCTGCGAGTTCCGCCGCGACGCTTTGGAGGCGCTGCGCGGCCCTCTCGAGAGCGGCTGGGTGGCGATCTCTCGCGCCGGCGGCAATCGTCGTCTGCCCTGCCGCTTCATGCTCGTCGCCGCCTCCAACCCCTGCCCCTGCGGGCGCGGCGAGGCTGACCCGGAGTGCGGCTGTGCGCCGCTTGCCGTGCGCCGCTACCAGGGGCGGCTCAGCGGTGCGCTGGCCGACCGCCTCGACATCCTCGTGGCGATCCGCCAGCCGAGCGCCGCCGAGATCGGCGGTCCGCCTGGTGAGGGCTCCGCGGCGGTGCGGGAGCGGGTGACGGTGGCGCGCGAGCGGCAGGAAGCCCGACTCGGCGCCGGTCGCTGCAACGCCGAGATGAGCCCGTCCGAGGCGAGGGAATGCGTGCTCGACGAAGCCGCCGCGACGCTGCTCGCCGAGACCTACAAGCGGCGGCGGCTGAGCGGTCGTGCCCATGACCGGGTGCTGCGGCTCGCGCGCACCGTCGCCGACCTTGCCGGCGCCGACTCCGTCGGCCGCGACCAGATCGCCCAGGCCCTGCAACTACGAAGGAGGGATCGTGATTAGCCAAGTCAACCCCGAGGCCTGCCCGGACTGTCTGCGCCGCGCCTGGTTGCTCGCCCGTCTGGCGCCCTATATAGAGAAGATCGCCACCGGCACGGCAGGGAAGCGCTCGCCGGAACTGCTGCGCCTCGAAAATGAGGACCTGGTCGAGGTAGTCGCGGCCAAGGTCGCCGAGCAGGTGCTCGGCCGGGTCGCCGCTCTGCCGGAGGAGCGTCTGTACGGCGAGCTCGAGGCCGCCGGGTGCTGGGCCTGTTGCCGGCACGACCCCGTGTTCCCGGTGGGCCTTCGGGATGCCGCCGACGCTCCCTGGGTGTTGATCGGCAGGGGCGATCCGGCCCTGCTCCTGCGGCTCTCGCCGGCCGAGGCCGTGACGGTGGTCGGCGCGCGGCGCGCCAGCACCTACGGCCGCGAGGTGGCGCGCGAGCTCGGGCGCGAGCTGGCCATGTCCGGCCTGGCTGTGGTCAGCGGTCTCGCCTTCGGCATCGATGCCTGTGCGCACCGGGGCGCGCTCGACGCGGGTCTCACCGTCGCGGTGCTCGGCTGCGGCGCCGATGTCGCCTACCCGGCGGCGCACCGCTCGCTCTGGCGGCGGATCGGTGAGAGCGGCCTCGTCCTCTCCGAGCTGCCGCCGGGCTGCGGGGCCTGGCGTTGGAGCTTCCCCGCTCGCAACCGGATCATGGCGGCGCTCTCCGGTATGACCGTCGTCGTCGAGGCGGCCGAGCGCTCCGGCTCGCTGATCACCACCGACCTGGCGGCCGACCTCGGCCGCGACCTCGGGGCGGTGCCGGGGCCGGTCGGTTCGCGTCTCTCGGTGGCCCCCAACAACCTGCTCGCCGGCGGCGCCTGCCTCGTCCGCGGCGCCCAGGACGTGCTCGATGCGATGCTCGGGCCCGGAGCGCCAAGGATCGAGCGGGCGGGGCCGCCGATCGAGCGGCCCCAGCACACGGTGCTGGAGGCCCTGGAGCTCGGCGCCGAGACCTGCGACTCGGTTGCCGCCGAGCTCGACCTCTCGGGTGCCGAGGTGGCGGCGGCTCTCGCCGACCTCGAGTCGCTCGGCTACGTCAACTGCTCCCTCGTCGGCGTGTACACGCGCACGGCCCTGAAACCACCATCGACATCTAGGCTGGAGGAACCATGAGCGAAGCAATCATCCGAACCGTCCTTTCGATCGCCGGCTCCGATTCCGGGGCGGGTGCTGGCATCCAAGCCGACCTCAAGGCGCTGACCGCGTGCGGCGTCTACGGGACCACGGCGATCACGGCGATCACGGCTCAGAACACCGTGGGTGTGAGCACCGTCGAGCAGATCTCCCCGGCGACGATCGTCGCCCAGGTTCGTGCCGTGGCCGATGACATCGGCGTCGATGCCGTGAAGATCGGCATGCTGGGCACCGTCGAGACGGTGGGGGCTGTGGTCGAGGCACTCGACCTGCTTGGCGACGCGCCGGTGGTCGTCGACCCGGTGATGGTCGCCGAGAGCGGCGCGGTGCTGCTCGACGACGCGGCGCGCACCGCGCTGATCGAGCGATTGCTGCCGCTCGCCACCGTGGTCACGCCGAACATCCCCGAGGCGCGAGCGCTTACCGGCGCCGGCGAGGACGCATCTCAGGAGGATCTGGCTCGGGAGGTGCTGGCGCTCGGCCCGGAAGCGGTCGTCGTCACCGGCGGGCACAGCGATCAGGTCGTCGACTTCTATTTCGACGGAGTCAATGCCGTGCCGATTCACGGCGAGCGCCACCCCGACGGCGGCGCGCATGGCTCCGGCTGCACCCACTCCGCAACGATGGCGGCCATGTTCGCTCTGGGCCGCAATCCGCTCCGCGCCGCCGAACGCGCGCGGGAGATCACCGAGCGGGCGATCCGCGCCGGGCTACGCGACATCGGACAGGGTGTGGGCCCGGTCGACATCTTCGATCTCGCCGGAACGCAGGCTGCCATCAGACGTCCCGAATGGCTTGATGCGCCGGCATTTCCGCGCCAGTAGATTCCTTCCCATGAGCACCGACAGCGCCACCACGACCAAGTTGCCCCGGCCGCGCTCCAGCGTCGTCTTCGACGGGCCCGACCGCGCCCATGCCCGCGCATACATGAAGGGGATCGGGTTCGACGACGACGCGCTCAGCCGGCCGACGATCGGCATCGCCAACACCTGGACCGAGGCGATGCCCTGCAACTTCCACCTGCGCGGTCTTGCCGAGCACGTCAAAGCGGGCGTCCGTGCCGCCGGCGGCACGCCGCTGGAGTTCAACACGGTCGCCATCTCCGATGGGATCACGATGGGCACCCAGGGGATGAAGGCCTCGCTGATCAGCCGCGAGGTGATCGCCGACTCGATCGAGCTGATGGCGCGTGGATACCAGTTCGACGCGATCGTCGCGCTCTGCGCCTGCGACAAGACGATCCCGGGTTGCGCAATGGCACTGGCGCGCCTCGATGTGCCCTCCGTCCTGTTCTACGGCGGTTCGATCGCCCCGGGGCGCTGGCATGGCCGCGACGTCACCATCCTCGACATCTTCGAGGCGGTCGGAGCCCATGCCGCCGGCGATATGAGCGACGAGGAACTGAACGAGCTGGAGGGGGTGGCCAGCCCCGGTGCCGGCGCCTGTGGCGGTCAGTTCACCGCCAACACGATGGCCTGTGCCTTCGAGGCGCTGGGGATCAGTCCTGGCGGCTCGGCGATGGTCCCGGCCGAAGACGACGACAAGGGAACCAGCGCCGAGAAGATCGGCGAGCTGGCGATGCGCGTCCTCGTCGAGGATCTACGGCCGAGTCGGGTGATCACCCGCGACTCGCTGGAGAACGCGATCGCCTGCGCATGCGCCTCCGGCGGCTCGACCAACGTGGTGCTGCACCTGATCGCCCTCGCTCACGAGGCCGGGATCGAGCTCGACATTGACGACTTCGAGCGGATCTCGCGTCAGACGCCGCTGCTGGCGGACCTAAAGCCGGGCGGTCGTTTCGTCGCCACCGATCTCTACCGGGCGGGTGGGGTGCCCCTGATCCTCAAGCGTCTCGCCGAGGCCGGCAAGCTGCACGAAGACGCGATCACGGTCAGCGGGCGAACGATCGGCGAAGAGGCCGAGGCGGCATCCGAGGCGGAGGGCCAGGAAGTCGTGCGACCGCTCGCCGACCCGCTCAAGACCGAAGGCGGCCTGGCGATCCTGCGCGGCAACCTCGCCCCCGAGGGCGCCGTGGTCAAGCTCGCCGGCACCGAGCGCAAGCGCCAGGTCGGCCCGGCGCGGGTCTTCGAGTCCGAAGAGGAATGCTTCCGCGCGGTCAAGGAGCGGGCCATCCGGCCCGGCGACATCGTCGTGATCCGCAACGAGGGCCCGATCGGCGGGCCGGGGATGCGCGAGATGCTGCAGGTGACGGCGGCGATCGTCGGCGAGGGGTTGGGCGAGGAGGTCGCGCTGATAACCGACGGTCGCTTCTCCGGCGCGACCCGCGGCCTGATGGTTGGTCACGTCGCGCCCGAGGCGGCCAAGGGCGGCCCGATCGCGGCGATCCGCGAGGGCGACGAGATCGACCTCGACGTCGATGCCCGGCGCCTCGACGTGGCGCTCTCGGATGAGGAGATCGCCAAGCGAGCCGCCGAATACGAACCGCCTCCGCCACTGTATGAGCGCGGCGTGATGGCGAAGTATGCGGCCACGGTCAGTTCCGCCTCCAAGGGCGCAATTACTTCCTGACGGGTACAGAGCAAGCAGCTCAAGGACGCAGGGAGCGTGGCGTGCTTTAGCACGCGAGCGACCGAGGACACAGAGATGCGCCGCTCTGTGCCCGTCAGGAAGTAATTGCGCCCTTGGAGGCGGAACTGACCGTGGCCGCATACTTCGCCATCACGCCGCGCTCATACAGTGGCGGAGGCGGTTCGTATTCGGCGGCTCGCTTGGCGATCTCCTCATCCG
>JASLJO010000215.1 GCA_030152505.1 Solirubrobacterales bacterium
GGAAGTGCTGTTGCTGAAGCGGAGCGAGAGCGCGAAATTCATGCCGGGGGTGTGGGTGTTCCCGGGTGGGGGCGTCGACGCGGCCGACGGCGAGGGTGAGGCCGGGCACCGGGCCTGCGCGGTGCGGGAGCTGGAGGAGGATGCGGGGATCGCGCTTCCCGAGGACGAGGAGCTGGTGCTGTTCTCGCGCTGGATCACGCCCGAGGTCGTCTCTCGCCGCTTCGACGCCTGGTTCTTCCTCGCCCTGGCGCCCGCCCACACGCCGCCCGAGCCCGACGGGGTCGAGACGACCGAGGCGGGCTGGTTCGAGCCACACACCGCTCTAGAGAGCCAGCACGCCGGCGAGCTCAACCTCGCCTTCCCGACCGTCCAGCAACTCAAGGCGCTGCTGCCGTTCAAGACGGCGACCGAGGCGATCGAGGCCCACCGTGGCCGCAGCGTGGAGCCGATCCTGCCCAAGGTGATCGGCACGCCCGATCAGCACCGCGTCGTATTGCCGGGCGACCCCGACTACCCCGGCGACTGAGCGCGCTTAGAACTGCTTCTTGTTGGCCCCGGTCACGCCTGCCGTCGAGCAGGCATTGCCGGCGAGATCGCCGATCGACGCCACCGGGGTCCAGATCGGTTTGACTTTGGTGGTGTTGGTCTTGGCCACGCCGGAGCTGGTGCCGAGAACGATCGTCACCGTCGAGCCGCTGAGCGACATGCTCGATCCACTGAAGGTCACTGGGCTGGTTTCGGTGTAGTCGCCCTTCAGTTCGACGCTGCCGACGGTCGCGCCGCTGACGGTCAGCGTGTCGTTGGTCGACGTGCCCGCGATCGAGACGGTCACCGATTTCGTGCCGCCGCCCGTCCATTCGGAGACGATCGTCCTGGCTTCGGGGACGTTGTTGAACGCGAAGCTGACCGTGTCGCCTTTCTCGGGCTTGCCTTCGGTGCCGTCGGCGGTGTTTTCAGTTTCGAAGTCGCTCCCGGTGAACGGCGCGTAGACCATCACGGAGAAGCTCGTTTCCCTGTCATTGCCTGCTTTGTCGATGAGCTCGAAGGTGTAGGCCTTCGATCCGCTGCCGAGGCTGCTGTTGGCTGTCAGTTCAGCGCTGCGGTAGTTGTAGGCGACGCCGTCGGCCTCGTAGCTGCCCGCGACCAGGGTCACGCCTGTCTGGCCTGAGGTGATCGAGTGGACGTCGGCTTTGACCGACGCCACGCCGCTCGCGGGGTTGCCGGAGTCGGCGACGTTCGCGTAGACGTAGTAGGTCCCGCCCTTCTTGATGTACCCGGCGGCGCCGCCCTGGGTCTTGGCGATCGTGCCGGCACTCGCGGTCGGGGCGGTGAAATCTGCGGCGGCGCTGACGCTGACGCTGTTCTGCGTCGTGTCGGTGAAGCCGTTGTCCGCTTCCCACTGCAGGCCGAGCGAGGTCGAGCCTCCCTGCAGCGAAGCTTCGCTCGACGCTTCGGGCCAACTCAAGGTGAAGCGGTATTTGCGCGTGGTCCCGGCGGAGAACGAACCCAGGGACAGGCTGCTGAAAGCGCTGAGCTTGCCTTCGTACTTCTTGCTCGTGCTGCTGGTGATGTCATCGATCCTGAGAGTTATCACGGCGGCGAGGGCACTCCCCGTCAGACCGGCTGCTTTCAGGGTCACGGTTCCCGCGACGTCGCCCTGGTTGCCGATGCTGATCGTCCCTTCATTGCTTCCACCCGGCTTCATCCCGGTGGCCGCGATGATCGCCTGGCCTGGTGCCGAGGAGCTGAGCTGCACGCTGCCCGCCGCCAGCGAGGCGCTGTTGGCGCTCTTCGAGCTGAAGTTGGCGCCGCTGAAGATCGCCGTGCCAAGCGCGAGGGAGATCAGCGCCAACGCGGCGAGGAGCAGCCAGTGACGGGAGCCGGCCAGCAGCCTCAGGCGGTCCATTGCGACTCCATTCCGGCCGTCTCCTCCTGCCGCCGGCGGGCCTCCTCCCCGGCATCGCGCCAGATGCCGGCGAGGATCAGGAGCGCCACCACGACCGCCGGTATGCCGATCGCCAGCATCCTCACGGCCGGGATCGAGAGCGCGGCGAGGAGGTAGCCGACGTAGGGGACCGAGAACGCCACCTTCGCCTGGTCGGTCTTGTCGAGCGTGAAGGTCCAGGGATCGGCGGTCTCGTTGGCATCGCCCTTGGTGCGATAGGTCCTTTCGCCCTGCTCGTTCTGCCCGATCCAAGCGATGCGGTGGGTGAGCAGCTTCTCCGGCGAGACGCCGGGCGGCGGCTGGTAGGTGATCGCGTCGCCGACCTTCAGGTCGCTCACCGGCACTTCCCTGTCGAAGACGATCGAGCCGCGGTCGTAGGTGCCGGTCATCGAGCCGCTGACGATCACGTAGCGCTGGTAGCCGAAGAGCGCCGGCAGGAGCAGCAGCGCGGCCAGGGCGAGGCAGGCAACCGTCGCCCCGGCGCCAAGCCAGCGGGCAGCCGGAACCGACCTCACAGGTCGGCCCCGGCCTCCCGCTTGGGGATGACCGCTAGGAGGCGACATCCCACTGGTAGCCGACGCTCATCAACGAACCCTTGTAGGCGTTGTCCCCAGTCGTCGGAGACGAGGGGGTACCGCCGTCGGGGAACGTGACCGTGAACGAGTAGGTGCGGGCCTCGCCGGCATTGAATTTGCCAAGCGACTGCGCACCCATCGCGCCGACCTTGCCCGAGTACACGACGACCGGCGACCCCGCTTTGGTCACGTCTTCCACTTTCAGATCGAGCACACCCGAGAGCTGGCCGCCATTGGCGCCCGGCGTATCCGTGAGGCTGGTCTTCGAGAGGGTGAACGTGCCAGCGACGTCGCCGCTGTTGGTGATCGTCACCGTGCCGTTGGACGAGGGACCTCCGGGCACCATTTTCGTCGCCGTCAGGACCGCCGCGCCTTCCTTGGAATTGGACTGCGCGAGGTTGCCGGCGCTGAACGTGTTGCTCGGATTCGCGGACTTCGAGGTGAAGCTCGCGCCTGATCCAACGACCGCGCCGAATGCCAGCAGCGCCACCAAGAGCGCTCCGAGCAGATGGCGAGGACTCGAGAGGATCACGGAAATGCGAGACATAAGTGCCTCCTTCGGGGCTCGATTGATGGGCTCCGAAAGCGGCAGCCGAGCTATCTCGGCCGAAGCCGAGACCTCTAGCTTTGCGTCCCCGCCTCACGGCGGGTTTGCCTTGAATCGCTTCCATGCCTGAGACTGATCGGCAGGAGGGGACGAAATACTGAGTGCGAACGCGGGGCCGCGAGGCCTTTAGGCCGCGTTCCAGACAAAGCCGGCGCTCAGCGAGGAGCCGGCGATCTCGTTGCCGACGTCACGTGGGAGCGTGACCGTGAAGCGATAGGCGCGCTCGGCGCCGGCCGGGATGCTCCCCAGGTCGAGGCGGGACATGCCGGCCAGGGACCCGGTGTAGAGGGGCTTGCCGGCCGTGCCGACCGGCAGCACGCGAAGCGTCATCGCGGAAGAGAGGCGGGCGCCGTTGGGGCCGACCGTATCGGCGAAGCGCGCGGCGAGGCTGAACGCGGCCGCCGCGGAACCAGCGTTGGAGACCCGGATCGTCGCCGATCGGCTTTGCCCCGGGACCATCCCGGCCATCGAGAGATCGCCGCCGGCACCGCTCTCGACGGCGATCAGCGGGCCGCTCGAGAAGACCTCGACGGGATCGGATCCTGAGGCACCGGCCGCGCCGCCGAAAGCGGCGGGCAGGGCGATGGCGAGGATGGCGATCGCCGCCAGGAGCGAAACCGAGGTGCGCAACCACGCCGCCGAACGCCTGAAGCTGGGGCTTTCGACAGCCCAGCTGCCGGCGACGCTTTCCACCAGTGCGGTCACGCCGGTCCATCGGCCGACCGCCAACGCGATCGGAGCCGGTTGGACCGATGTCCCATCCCTTCTGGACGTTTGTTCTAGTTAATGCCGAGTATCAGCTCCGCGTCGCTGCGCTGGCCCAGGTGCCGGAGGAACCAGAGCTGGCGGTCGTTGATGCCGAAGTCG
>JASLJO010000054.1 GCA_030152505.1 Solirubrobacterales bacterium
CCTGAGAGTCTCAGGTCGAATCGGTGAGTGGCTCGGCGGTTGAGTGGCACTCGGCACCGTTGCGGCCGCGTGAGCCGCTCATACACTTGCCACATGACTCTCGTCGTCAAGCTCGGTTCCTCGATCGTCGCCGCGGATGACGGCGAGCTGCGCGCGGACGTGCTCGACTCCGTCTGCGCGCAGGTGGCGGAGCTGGAGCAGGGAGGCGAGCGGGTGGTGATGGTCACGTCGGGGGCGATCGCCCGCGGCATCCGTTTGCTCGACCTGCCGGCGCGACCGCGGGCGATGGACGAGCTACAGGCGGCCTCGGCGTGTGGGCAGGGCGACCTCTTCCGCGCCTACCAGTCACGCCTGGCCGCGGGTGGGACCAGGTCCGCTCAGGTGCTGCTCACCGCGGCGGACATCGCGGCCCGGGCCAACTACCTCAACGCGCGGCAGACGCTGCGGCGACTGATCGAGTGGGGTGTGGTGCCGGTGGTCAACGAGAACGACACCACCGCCACCGATGAGATCACCTTCGGCGACAACGACTTCCTCGCCGCCCAGGTGGCGATCCTGCTCGACGCGCGGCTCCTGGTCCTGCTTTCGGACGTCGACGGACTTCACCGCAGCGACCCGCGCACAGAGCCGGGCGCTGAGCTGATCGATGCGGTCGACGACTTCCGCCAACTGGAGGGGATGGAGATCGGTGACCGCACCTCCGCCTTCGGCTCGGGCGGCATGCGCAGCAAGGTGGCGGCGGCCGAGATGGCGGCCGAGTCCGGCATCCCGGCGACGATCTGCAATGGGACCAGAGCCGGGTCGTTGCTTGCCGCGGCCACGGGCAAGGCGACCGGCACCAGGTTCGCGGCGCAGGAAGGCAAGGCCTCGAGCTTCAAGCTCTGGCTGAAGTACGCGAAGCCGACCAGAGGCCGACTCACCGTGGACGGAGGCGCGGCACGGGTCCTGCGTGAGAGTGGCTCCAGCCTGCTGCCGGTCGGCATCACGGCAGTCGACGGCGGCTTTGAGGTGGGTGACGCCGTCGAGGTCGCAGCTGACGGTTCGGTGCTCGGCAAGGGCATCGTCGACTACTCGGCCGCGGAGCTCTCCCAGGTGCTGGGCCTGAAGAGCGCGCAGGTGCGAGAGCGGTTGCCACACGCGGCGGATGAGGTCATCCATCGCGATCGCTTCGTACTCATCTGAGGAATAGGAATGGTGTGCTGTGCGCCACCCATGCGCGAAGATGTGGCGCATGGGTGGCGTCATGATCGTCGTTTTCTGCGACCTGGTCGATTCGACCGCGCTGTTGGCCACGCTCGGCGACGATCGGATGGAGGGCCTGCGCCGCACCCATATGGACGATGTGGCCAGGGCGGTGGGGGTCGGCGGTGGGCGCGTGGTGAAGACCCTCGGCGACGGGGCGATGGCGAGCTTCGACAGCGCCCTCGGAGCGCTTCACGCTGCTGCCGGTATTCAGGAGTCCGTCGAGCGCCTTGACGGCGCCCACGGTGGGATCGGGATCGCCGTCCGGGTGGGGGTCGCCGCGGGCGAGCCGATTGCCGACGGCGACGACCTGCACGGGATGCCGGTGGTGATCGCCAGTCGCCTCTCCTCGACAGCCGGAGCGGGGGAGGTGCTGGTGCAGGACCTCGTCCGGGGCCTGGTCGAATCGCGCGACGGAGTCACCCTGGAGGCAGCTGACGACTATGAGTTGAAGGGAGTGCCGGCACCCGTGCGGGCCTCGAGGCTGCAATGGCGGCAGCTGTTTCCCGGCACGCCGGAGGAGAGAGGTGAGCCGCTCGGCGACGACGGCGAGCCGGATGGCGTTTCGGTGCGGCTGCCACCGATGCTGGCCGCTTACGCGGAGGAGCCGCTGATCGGTCGCGACCGGGAGATCAACGCTCTGAGCGAAGCGGTCGCACCTCGGCCGGGTCGACGTGCGGTGCTCGTCCTCGGCGAACCGGGGATCGGCAAGACCCGCCACGCCGCCGCTGCTGCGGCCGCGGCTCATGCTCAGGGCGCCACCGTGGTGCTCGCCCGCTGTCCGCCGGAGGCGGCTGTTCCCTTCGAGCCCTGGGTGCGGGCGATCGGTGAGCTGGCCCTGAACGGAGACGAGAGCTGGCGCGAGACGCTCGTTCAGGCGGCCGGGCCCGAGCTCTCCTCGCTCGTGCCCGAGTTGGGCGAGCGCGCGATGCGCGCCGGACAGGCCGGGGCCGACAGGATGGTCGCGGCCGAGGGTGCCCGCTACCGGCTTCTGCGCGGCATCGGCTCTGCTCTCGGCTGTGCGGCTCGAGGCGCGCCGCTGCACATCGTCCTCGACGATGCGCATTGGTGCGACCCGGCTTCCGCGCAGGCTCTGGCGCACCTGCTGGACAGCACGCCGGCCCCCCTGGCGCTGGTGGTGACCGCACGCGATCGAGAAATGGGACGCCGGCACCCGGTCTCCCGCGTGCTCGCGGAACTGCGTCGCACCGACGACCTCGAGGAGCTGCGCCTCGACGGCCTTGACGCTTCCGGCATGGCGGCGCTGGTCGACGCCAGGCTCGGCCGTTCGATCACCCCTGCGCTGGCCGCCCGCCTGCAGGCGCGTACCGCGGGCAATCCGTTCTTCGCGGGAGAGCTGGCGCGCGACCTCGACGGGCGGGGCGCACTGGTCGACGGCGAGGCGCTCGACAACGCCCCGGTGCCCGACGCGGTCGCCGACCTCGTCGAGGAGCGCCTGGGCCGGCTTGACCCCGACACCGAGCGGTTCCTCGCCGCCGTCGCCGTGATCGGACCGTCGGCGCCGGTCGGGCTGGCGGCAAGGGCCGCGGGGCTGGCCCCCGAGGACGCCGAGCGCGCCGTGCGGGAGGCCCTCTCGGAGCGGCTGGTCGACGAGGTGGCGGCGGCGCGGCCGGCGATCGCCTTCCCGCACGCGCTGGTCCGCGAAGCGCTGATTGCGGGAACCGGCGATGCGGCCCGGGCGCGATTGCATCTGGCTGTGGCCAAGGCGCTGGAGGGCGACCCCGATGCCGAGCCGGCCGAGCTGGCACGCCACTTCGGACTGGCGGTCGAGCTGGCGGGCCCCGAGCCGGCCATGGGCGCCTATAGGACCGCCGCCACCGTTGCCGCCGACGGCCACGACCACGAGCAGGCGGCCGCGCATCTGCGCAGCGTGCTCTCCCTGCTGCCCGCCGGCGAGCTGTCCGTGCGCGCGGGCACGCTGCTCGAGCTCGGCGAGCAGGAGCTGCTCGGGGCCGATCTGGTCAGGGCCCGCCGCTCGTTCCGGGCGGCGATCGAGGCGGCGCGCAAAATCGACGACTCCGTCACGCTCGCCTGCGCCGCACTCGGCTTCGCCGGGGGCGACGTCGGCTTTGGCTGGGAGGTCGGGACCGATGACCCGGCGACGGTCGAGCTGCTGCGGGAGGGTCTGGAGGCTCTTGGCGACGAGGAGCCGCGTCTGGCCCTGCGAATGACCTTCCGCCTCGCGTATCTACTGGTCTTCACCGATGAATTCGACGTTCTCGAGGCATTGGACCGGCGAGCCGGTTTGTTGGCGGAGCGCCTCGGTGACGCTGAGGCGAGGCTGCTGGGCCGGTTCACCTCGCTCGTGGCGGAGTTTGCACGCGGGGCTGAAGTGCCGCCGGATATGAGCAGCTTCACCGACGGAGTCGAAGCTCTGCTCGTCCTGGCGGAGGAATGCGAGCGCGAGGACCTGCTTTTCCGGGTTGTCCAGTGGACGGCCGTGACTCACTACGGCATGGCCCGTATTCCGGAGTGCGAAGCGGCGATCGAGCGCGGCGCCGAGATCGCCCGAAGGCTGGGGAGCCCCCGCTTCAGCTGGGAGGTGGACCTGAATCGCAGCATGCGCTTGACGGACCTCGGTGACCGCGAGTCCGCCGAGGTGCTGCTGCGCCGCGCCGCCTCTGTGGTCCGACGCCTGCGCCCGGACATCCACCTCGCCGTGGAGGCGGTCGGGGTGTTGCTGACCGAATGGAACTACGACGGCGAGACCGAGATGAGTCGCGTCGTCTATGAGGCCATAGACGAGGTTGCGCCGCGGGGGTTCGTCTCGGCGGCAGCCGCCGTCGCCGCCGCGGTCGATGGCGATCCCGAGGCGGCGCGGCGCCGGATGTGGGCGCTGCTCGGGGATGGACAGGATCTTGAGTCGCTGCGGCGCCCCGACGGGCATATGCCCGCCACCATCTGCCTACTCGCCCTCACTGCCACGACGGTCGGCGACCGGCAGGCGGCGGCCCGCCTGCGTCCCCTTCTGGAGCCGCTCCGATCCCGCCTCATCCAGGCGCCTCCCTCGCTCAACTTCGGCCACCTGCCCGAGTGGCACATCGGTCGGTTCGAGCTGCTCGACGGCCGGCTCGACGCCGCGGTCGAGGAGCTGACGTCGACGGCGGAGAAGGCCGATGCGCTGGGCATGGTGTGGGCGAGAGCCTGGGCTCGGGTCGATCTCGCCACCGCGCTGCACCGGCGCGGCCTGGAGGCCGACGGCGTCGAGGCCGAGTCGGTGCTCACCGCAGCGGAGGATCTCGCCGAGCGCTACGGCATCCGCTGGGTCGCAAAGTGCGCGACAGAGGCGCGGGCCGAGATCGAGGGCCGGACGCCCACCGAGCCCCCGGCGGCCCTCGGCCGCTCCCGTCCCCTTCGTGCCCTGGCCACGCGCGGCGGCCGGCGGGCGCTGGGCGCAATGGCGGGTGGCCTCGACGACGCTGAGCTCGAGCGCCGCTTCGCCGAGCCGCGACGCCAGCGGGCGCTCGTGAGGGGGATGGCGCGAGGCTTTCAGCCGGCCAAGGCGGGCGGGCTCTCAGGGACCATCGCCTTCGAGTTGGAGCCGTTGACGCTCGACGAGGCGCAGTCGGGGCCCTGGCGCTGGGCGATCGAAGTCGATTCGGAACGAGGCAGGGCGCAACCGCTCGAGCCGGCGCCACTCGATGCCGATGTGACGATCCATTTCGGCCTCGCCGACTGGGTGCGCGTGATCGCCGGCCTCGAGAGCCCACTCAGGGCGATGATCGCCGGGCGCTGCAGCGTCGAGGGCGATGTGCGGCTTGCGGTGCGGCTGGAGGGGATGTTCGGCGCCGGTTGACCGTCATCGGCGGGGCCAGTCCTCCCAGGTACCCTTTGGGCGGTCATGGCAGTTGTTGCGAAAAGCGTTGCTGAAAGCTGTCTAGAGGCCCGGCGGGCGGCGCGTGCCCTGGGCGCGGCGCCGAGCGGGCAAAAGGACGGTGCGCTTGCCGCGATCGCCCGTCTGTTGGGCGAGCGGAGCGCTGATGTGCTCGAGGCGAATGCCGCCGACCTTGCCGACGAGCGGGCCGCGGGACTGACCGTGGCGCTGCGGGACCGGTTGGCGCTGAGCGAGGAACGGATTGCGGCCATGGCCGACGGTGTGCGGGCCGTGGCTGCGCTCGACGATCCCGTCGGCGAAGAGCTCGAATGCAAAACCCTGGAGAGCGGGCTCGATCTGCGCAAGGTCCGGGTGCCGCTGGGGGTGGTCGCGGTCGTCTACGAGGCGCGGCCGAACGTGACGATCGATTGTGCCGCGCTGACGATCAAGAGCGGCAACGCGATCGTGCTGCGCGGATCGCACTACGCCGAGCGCACGAACGGGGCACTGGCGGCGATCGTGCGCGAGGCTCTTGCCGATGTGGGGTTGCCGGAGGACGCGGCGGTGCTGCTGGCCGGGGGCGGCCACGAGGACCTGGCTGAGTTGGCGACCCGCGAGGACACCGTCGACCTGTTGATCCCGCGTGGCGGCGAAGGCCTGAAGGCGGCGCTGAAGGACGTCGCCACGGTGCCGGTGATCTACGCCGCGGCCGGCAATTGCCATGTCTATGTCCATGCCGACGCCGACCTCGAGATGGCGCGGCGGATCGCTGTCAACGCGAAGACTCAGCGGCCGGGGGTCTGCAACGCGGCGGAGACGCTGCTGGTCGACGCCGCCATTGCCGACGAGTTCCTGCCGGGCGCTCTGGCCGAGCTGCGCGACGCCGGGGTCGAGTTGGTCGGCGACGAACGGGTGCGGGCCAGCGCCGACGCGGCGGAGGTGGGCACCGCGGGAGAGGGGGACTGGGCGAGCGAGTTCCTCGACCTGAAGCTGGCGGTCGCCGTGGTCGATTCGATCGAGGCCGCGATCGAGCACGTCAACCGCTACGGCACGCGCCACTCGGAGGCCATCGTCACCGGCTCCGAGGACGCCTCGGCGCGCTTCACCGCCGCCGTCGACGCCGCGGTCGTCTACACCAACGCCTCGACTCGCTTCACCGACGGGTTCGAGTTCGGCATGGGCGCCGAGATCGGCAACTCGACCCAGAAGCTGCACGCCCGCGGCCCGATCGGCCTGCGCGAGCTGACCACCTACAAGTACGTCGTCCGCGGCGACGGCCAAGTGCGTGAGTAACGCTCGCTCGGCGGACAGCGGCCTTCCCGCCGTGGGCATCCTCGGCTCGGCCTTCAACCCGCCGCACCTTGGGCATCTGGCCCTCGCTCAGGAGGCGCTCTGGCAGCTCGGCCTCGAGGAAGTCCTCCTGGTGCCCACCGGCGAGGCGCCACACAAGCGCATCCACGACGACCCGGGCCGCGAGCTGCGCCTGGCGATGACGCGCCTCGCCGCGGCGGACGACCCGCGCTTCGCCGTCTCCACCCTGGAGGTCGAGCGCGACGGGCCGTCCTACACGTATGAGACCTTGGAGCTGCTTGCGCGCGAAAAAGGAGAACCCGAGCTGGTGTTCGTGATGGGTGCGGACGCCGCCGTCGGGTTCGAGAGCTGGCGCGAGCCGTTGCGCGTGGTCGAGCTGGCGCGGCTGGCGGTGGCGCGGCGCTCTGGCATCTCCGATGCCGACGTCGCCTCGACGATGCGCGGCCTCGGCGCCGAGAGCCGGGTGACGATGCTGGAGATGCCGCAGTTCGGCGTCTCCTCCTCGGCGGTGCGCGAGCGGGCCGCGGCGGGCCGGCCGCTGCGCTATCTGGTGCCGGAGGCGGTCGCCCGCTTCATCGAGGAGAAGGGGATATACCGGTGAGCGCCGAGCCTGTCGGGATCGGATCCGAGACACTGGCGCGGCGACTGGCCGAGCTGGCCGACTCCAAAGGGGCGACCGAGATCGTCGTCCTCGACATGCGCGGTCTCGTCGCCTACACCGACTTCCTGGCGATCTGCACGGCGCGCAACGAGCGCCAGGCGCGGGCGATCGTCGACGAGGTGAAGCTGCGGCTCAAGCAGGAGCACGGATTGCTGCCGGGCGGGATCGAGGGCGAGGGCGCGGCTGGCTGGATCGTGCTCGACTACCTCGACGCGGTCCTGCACGTCTTCACCGCCGAGGAAAGGGAGCGCTACCGGCTCGAGGACCTCTGGCGGGAGGCGCCCAGGCCCGAGTTGCAGCTCTCCCAGGATGGCGTCCGAGGGCACCTCTACGGTGCCGCGCATGGGTAGCTTCAAGCGGGCCCTCTTCGGTTACCGCCGCGAGGAAGTCGATGCAGCGCTTTCGGCGCGTGACGCGGCGATCGAGGCCGTCGAGCGCCACGCCTCCGGTGCCGATGCCGAGCTGGCATCGCTCTCGGGGATGGTGATCGAGCGCGAGCGCGAGATACGCGGTCTGAACGAGCGGCTGCGGGACGCAAACGAGCGCCACGAGCGCAGCATCGTTTCGCTGCACGCCGTCTCTGAGCGGCTGGAGGAGATCCAGGCGCAGGCGCGGGGGCAGGCGACGCGGATCCGGATGAAGGCGCTGCGCGAGGCGGTCGAGGTCAGCCGCCGCACGCAGGATCTGACTGATGCTCACAGCGACGCGAGCAACGGCGCTGCGCCCGAGGAGCCGAGCGCCGAGGCCGCCCTGGGTCAGCTCTTCGAGGGCCTGATCAAGCTCGAGATCGGCCCGCTCGGCGATTTCTCCCAGCTGGTCGGCTTCGAGGACGCGGTCGGCCGGCTCGGCGCCTCCGACATCTCGGTCGAGCGCTTCTCCGAGGGCCGCGCGACCGTCTCGATGCAGTTCGACGAGCCGGTCGCGCTGCTGCGCGAGCTGGAAGAGAACGCCCCTTTCGACTTCAACATCCGCCGCACCGCCGACGAGCGCCTGATCCTCGACGTCGACGAGGACCAGGATCCCGAGCAGCACGCCGCCTAGGGCGTCGCGGCCTGGCCCCGCGTTAGACTTTCGAATCGTCGTGAGCTAGGGGCTGTAGCTCAGCTGGAAGAGCGACGCGCTGGCAGCGCGTAGGTCACGGGTTCGAGTCCCGTCAGCTCCATCACATGTGATTCGGGCCCTCGTGAGCGCCGTGATGGTGATGCTTCTCGCAGTTGCGGCGTTTCTTGCCCTTGAGGCCATGGCAATGGTGATGGGCGTGATGGGCACCGTCCTCGGGGTGGTTGCGGTCGGCACTGGCGGCGCCGGTGCCGAGCCCGCCGAGAGCCAGGACGGCGCTGACCGCCAAGAGGGCGAAGATCCTGGTGATGCGGTGAATCATGTGTGCTCCTTCCGGGAAGACGGACGTACGGATCAGTGGTTTCCGGGGGTACGTGCGGCCGTCCCGGGTAGTTCAAGCCCCGGGTAGTTCAAGCGATGCAAGGAAGGCATTCAGGCGGCGCTCGTAGCGCCTCGGATCGACGTTCCAGGATTGCGTGTGACCGGCCTCGGGGGCGCGGTGGTAGGTGACCCAATGGGGAAGCTCGGCGGCGAAGTCGTCGCTGGTCGAGATCGGCACCACCTTGTCGTCCTCGCCGTGGAAGAGCAGGACCGGCAGGTGGAAGTCCTGTGGGTGGGCGAGCGCGTCGAGGCTGTCCCAGTCGGCGTCGATGCGTGCGCCGACCGCCCACTCGACCGGCAGGGCGCTGAATCCCGGCAGGCCCATTTCGGTCGCGCCGAATTCGAGCACCCGCTTCCAATCGAGCACCGGCGCGTCGAGGACGAGGCCGGTCACCCGACTCGCCAGCCTCGACTTCTCCATGAACTGGGCGACGATCGCGCCGCCCATCGAGTAGCCGGCCAGCAGCAGGCGCCGGGCGCCATGGGCGAGCGCGTACCGTGCCGCCGCCTCCAGATCGAGCCACTCGGTCAGCCCCATATGGTGAAAGCCGTCCGGGCTCGCGGGCGCGCCAAGGTCCTCCCGGTAGGTGATCAGCATGGTCGGTAGGCCCGCACGATGCAGGCTGGGGACGAGGCGGAGGCCGATCTGGGGCGTGCCGTTGATCCCGTGTACGACGATCACCCAGGTGTCGCGCCGCCCAGGCGTCAACCAGGCCGGCATCGGCCCCAGTTCGCCGGGCACGTCGACCTCCTTGCTGGGCAGGCCGAATGCCTGGCGCGGGTCGCCGACCCAGACGTCGGATTCGATGCCGACATCCATTTCGGGGACCAGATAGCCGCGTACGTCTCGCAGCCGGCGGGTCACGGTGTCGGTGTCCTCGCCGATCACCGCCCCCACGATCGCGTGGCCGCCGGGCCATTCGAGTCCGTAGACCCCGGGCCGCTCGCTTTCTTCGTTGCGGTCGAGCTCGATTCGCCCCGGCGGCATCCCCTCGACCCTCGTCTTCTTCGCCCAGCTCGAGTGGTCCGGCACGATCACCGCCGAGGAAAAGTGCCAGCTAACCGCGATCCCCACGGCGATCGCCGCGACCAGCACGATCCCGCCGCCGACCAGCCATCTGCGCCTCGATCCCATGGGTCGCCAGCCTACTTTGCTAAACCCCGCCGCCCGCCTGCCGATGACTGGGGCGATGAACGCGGCCAATGAGCACGTGTTCTCGCATGGCATGCGGGACACGCGCGAGACCTTCGCGGCCTGGAACGGCCATCCCTGGCCGGTCCTGCGCGGCTGGCTCGCGCTCAGCGTGGCGATCGCGCTGACCCTGCTCGGGGCCGTCTGGGTCGTCGCCGGCCTGCTCACCCCCGACGTCACCCCGATCCACCTGCCGGGCCTGACCGAATCGCAGGACCTCGGCGATCTGCTGCCGATCCTCTGGCGCAACTCACTCGTTCTCGCCCTGCACGCGACCGCCTGTGTCGCCGGCTTCATCGCCGGTGCCTCGATGCCGATCGCCGCCGCCCAGCGTCGCGGCCTCTCGCGCTGGATTCACGTCAAGGCGGGCGAGTTCGCCATCCTCTTCGTCGCCGCCGTCACCCTCTTCTCGCTCTGCACCCAGGCCCTCTTCCTCGGCTTCCAGGGCGCGACGATCGCCTCTCAGCTCCACATTTCTCACGCGATCCTCATCCTCAGTGTCCTGCCGCACGCGATCCCCGAGCTGACCGCCCTCTTCCTGCCGCTCGCCGCCTGGCTCCTCGCCAGCCGCCGCGGCGAGTGGAACCAGCTTTTGGCAGCTACCGCCCTGACGGTTGCGCTGGCGGTGCCCACGCTGGTCGTCGCCGCGACGATCGAGGTCTACCTCTGGCCTCACCTGCTCGAAGCAGTGTCTCCGGTCGTATAGACCACCGCCTCCTCCGCTTCGCGTCCGGGGGCGGTGGCAACGCGCCATATCGGCGCTGCTCGCAGAGAATCAGATCGTGATGCTCGCTGATTGGTTCTCCATAGGATTGCCCAATGGCCGGTTACGAACCAAAGACGATCGAGGCCAAGTGGCAACGCCTCTGGGCCGAGGAGAGGACCTGGGAGGTCGCCAACCCCGGCCAGCCCGGTTACGCGGAGGGGAAGCCCAGGGCCTACGTGCTGGAGATGCTGCCCTACCCGTCGGGCGAGCCCCACGTCGGCCATCTCAAGTGCTATGCCGTCGGCGACGCGATCGCCCACTTTCGCCGCCGTCACGGCTTCGAGGTCATTCACCCGATGGGCTACGACGCCTTCGGCCTGCCGGCCGAGAACAATGCGATCAAGACGGGGGAGCCGCCCCGGGAGGCGACCGAGCGCTCGATCGAATCCTTCCGCCGCCAGTTCCGCGAGTGGGGTATATCGATCGACTGGTCGCGCGAGCTCGGCACGCACACCCCTGAGTACTACCGCTGGACGCAATGGATCTTTCTGCGCCTGCTCGAGCGTGGCCTCGCCTACCGCGAGGAGGCGCCGGTGCAGTGGTGCCCGAAGGACGCCACCGTGCTCGCCAACGAGCAGGTGGTGGATGGTCGCTGCGAGCGTTGTGGCACGCCGGTCGAACAGCGGCGCCTCGAGCAGTGGTTCTTCAAGATCACCGACTACGCCGACCGCCTGCTCGCCGACTTCGAGCTGCTCGAGTCCTGGCCCGAGCACGTGGTCACCATGCAGCGCAACTGGATCGGCCGCTCCGAGGGCGCCGAGGTGACCTTCCGCTGCGAGGAGCCGGACCTCGACTTCCCCGTCTTCACCACCCGCCCGGACACGCTCTTTGGCGCGACCTTCTTCGTTCTCGCCCCCGAGCATCCCGAGCTCGAACGCCTGGTTGCGGGCCTCCCGGCGGAGGAGGAGGTGCGCGAGTACGTCAACCGGGTCGCCCGCGAGTCGACCGAGGAGCGCGGCGACGAGGGCCGCCCCAAGACCGGCGTGCCCCTGGGGCGCAACGTGGTCAACCCGGTCAACGGCGAGGAGATCCCGATGTTCGTCGCCGACTACGTGTTGATGGAGTACGGGACCGGCGCGATCATGGCGGTTCCCGGCCACGACGTCCGCGACTACGAGTTCGCCAAGGCATTCGACCTGCCGGTCAGGCGGGTGATCGAGGGCGCCGATCCCGACGTGGCGCGGGACGAGGAGGGGCTGCCCTATCCCGGCGACGGCCCGATGGCCGCCTCGGGCCGCTTCGACGGCATGCACAACCGCGAGGCCTACGGGGAGATCGTCGCCTGGCTCGCCGAGGAGGGCCGCGGCGAATCCGCCGTCAACTACCGCCTGCGCGACTGGCTGGTCTCGCGCCAGCGTTACTGGGGGGCCCCGATCCCGGTCGTCTACTGCGAGGAGTGCGGCATCGTCGGGGTGCCCGACGACCAGCTGCCGGTCGAGCTGCCCGAGGTCGAGGACTATGCCCCGCGGGGCCGCAGCCCGCTTGCCGCCGCCGAGGACTGGGTCTCGACCGAGTGCCCGCGCTGCGGCGCCGCCGCCCGCCGTGAGACCGACACGATGGACACCTTCGTCGACTCGTCCTGGTACTTCATCCGCTACCTCGATCCGCAGAACGACGAGGCGGCCTGGGACCGCGCCGCCGCCGACCACTGGCTGCCGGTCGACCAGTACATCGGCGGCGTCGAGCACGCGATCCTGCATTTGATGTACGCGCGCTTCTTCACCAAGGCGCTGGCCGACATCGGGCAGCTCGACGTGCAGGAGCCCTTCGCCAACCTCTTCGCCCAGGGCATGATCACCCGCGACGGGGCGAAGATGTCGAAGTCCCGCGGCAACACCGTGAGCCCGGCCGAGTACGTCGAGCGCTACGGCGCCGACACCTCCCGCACCTACGTCTGCTTCATGGGCCCACCCGAGCGCGGGGGCGACTGGTCCGATGAGGGCGTGGAGGGCGTCAATCGCTTCCTCGCTCGGCTCTGGCGGCTCTGCGATGAGGTCGTCGGGCGGACTGAGCCGGGAGAGCCGGTCGGCGACGCCGGCGGTGCCGCGCGCGAGCTGTTGGCAAAGGCCCACTGGGCGATCGACAAGGTGACGCGGGACTTCGAGCGCGGCTTCCAGTTCAACACGGCGATTTCGGCCGTGATGGAGC
>JASLJO010000238.1 GCA_030152505.1 Solirubrobacterales bacterium
CTTCGAAGCGGGCTGCCTGGCTGCCCTGGAAGGTGCCGCCGGAGAAGAGCGCGGCCCGCGAGCTGAGCGACTGCACGTACCAACCGCGGAAGCCGTTGTCGAAGCCGCCGTTGAAGAGGATTTCGCCACCAGGCGAGGGGGTCGAGGGGATGGGTTCGGGTTCAGGTTGTGGACTCGGCGCGGGTGGCGGCTTTGGGGCCGGAGGAGGGGGTTTTGGCGCGGGAGGGGGTTCGGGGGCAGGAGGCCCAGGGGCGGGGGGTTCGGGCGCTGGCGCGGGAGGAGATCCGGGCGCCGGAGCGGGGAACGATTCAGGCACCGGCACGGCTGCCGGGGCGGAGGGCGGGGTGTCGATCGCGGTCAACTCAGGGCCCGAGCCCGGTTCCGGTGCCGTCGGTGGTGCGGCCGCTTCCGGCATGGCGCCGGTCGCGCCCGTGACGACGATGCGACGCGAGACGCCAAAGCGACGGTGAGCATTGCGGCGGCCAGCGAGCGCCGGCCCGGTCGCGGGGCGCAGGCGAGCCACGGCCTCACTGCCCATTCGCAGGGCGCCCGGTCGGCTGTGCGTCCCAGATACCCCGGCCGCAATCGCAAACAAGCAGCCCAGCAGCATTGCTAGCGCGAATACGAAGGCGCCGAAGAGGAGTCTGTCGGACTTTCGACTGGTGGTCAGTAGATACAGCATCCCTAGCCCCCGCAATACCCGATTTCGCACCGCCTAGGCCTCCCACGGCCCAAGGGGCAGTGTAGGGAGTTCGTCATACATTCGTCTAGCGGAGCTTGCTTCGCCCGGAAAGCCCTGCTAATGGCCCGGCGCGAGCGACTCAGCCGGCCGTCACGGCGGCGAAGCTGGTGCCGACGACGATTGCGTCGTGTTCGACGATGCTCGTGCCGCTGCTCGACCTGGAGCGGTAGATGCCGGCCTTGAGATAGGTCTGGGCGGCCTGGATCGTCTCGCCGTAGATCCGCGTCTGGCCGTTGTCCAGCTTCTGCTGGGTGCCGTCGAGCCAGACTTCGATGAAGCCGGCGCCCGGGTCCTGGGAGAGGTTGACGCGGTACACGATGTCGTACCAGCGGTCGGTCTGCAACGGCACGCTCTGCCAGAAAGTCGTCGAGCTGTCGCCCGAGCCGAGCGTCAGGGCACGGTCTTCATCCAGCATCAGGGCGATGCCGGGCGAGCCCCCCCAGTCTTCCTCGTGCAACTGCTGGATGATCTGCCAGGGGCCCGAGTAGGTGTCGCCGTCGGGGATGCGGACCGCGTCGCGGATGTAGAGGTCTTCACCCTGGTCGAAGGTCGGGCCCGAGACCTCCGAGCGCTGCGAGCCGGTCTCCGGCTCGACGTCGCCCGACTGGACTTCGAAACGGGCGGCCTGACCTCCCTCGAAGACGTCATCGGAGACGAGCGAGGCGCGGTCGGAGAGCGACTGCACGTGCCAACCGTCGAAGCCCGAGTCGAAGTCGCCGCGGAAGAGGACTTCGGGGTTGTCGGCCGGAGCCTTGGACGCCGCCTTGGCCTTCGCCGCGGCCTGGCGGCGCTGGCGCAGCATCCGCGCTCGCCGCGCCTTACCCGATTTCACCGCGCGAGCGGCGCCGACGTCGAGTCTCTGAGATGCGTGCGCCTTGCCGGGAGAGGCCGCGACCGCGGCGGGAGAGCCGATCAGGATCAGCAGCAGCGCCGGCAGCGCGGTGGTGATCAGGACGATCAGTCGGGCGGATGCGTTCACCCCTCAGGGGTCGGACCGGCGCCGGTCTCATCTGATCGATGTCAAGCCAGACTGGACGTATATACGAGGGTCCGTGGAGAGGCTCGTGCGGGTCCTGGGGACTCAATGCGCCTCGTCGGAGGCGTGCGCGGGTGGCCGCGACTCCTCCGCCAGCGAGGTGATCTCCAGCAGGCCATGGGCGGCGGCCTCGAGCACCTCGGTCGCCTCCTCGGCCGAGCGGGCGTAGAGCTCGACCAGCATGTGGACGACGATCCGCTCGTCCTCGTGTTTATGGAAGCGGACGTGGGCGAAGAACTCGCGCACCCCGGCCTCGCCGAGGGCGCCGTAGGCGAGCAGCTCGGCGGCTTCCGGGCCGGCGCAGCTCTCGACCCGATCCTGGTCGACGGTGACGGTGCAGGAGGCGACCCAGGGGGTACCGGCGACCATCCGCTCCCAGCGGTCCTCGATCGGCACCACCCGGTCGTCCTGAAAGGCGAGGTGGGGTTGGTCGTGCATGCAGTCGAGGCATTGCACGACGGCTTCCTGCACCTCGTCGATCCCTTCCGCCGGGATGCCGGTCTCGGGGTCGACTCGCCGGATCGCGTCGTAGTGGATCTGGATCTCTAGGTTCCGGGACCAGCAGCGGTAGCAACGCAGCCAGGCCGAGCGGTCCCCGTTGAGCTCACTCATGGCCCGTATTGTCGCGCGCCCGCGGCTTCGGCGCAGCGCAGCCCGCGGTCAGGCGGCGGCGCCGGCTGTCGCCCGCTGCTCGATCAGGGCGACTATCTCGCCGATGATCTTGTTGATGTCGAAGTCCTTGGGCGTGTAGACGCCGGCGACGCCGGCCTCACGCAGGCGCTCGGCATCGACGGCGGGGATGATGCCGCCGGCGACCACCGGCGCCTCGACTCCCTCCTCGCGCAGGCGGCGCACGACCTCTGGCACGAGCTCGAGGTGGGAGCCGGAGAGGATCGAGAGACCGACCACGTCGACATCCTCCTGCAGGGCGGACTCGGCGATCTCCTCGGGGGTGAGGCGAATGCCCTGGTAGATCACCTCCATGCCGGCGTCGCGGGCACGCAGGGCGATCTGCTCGGAGCCGTTGGAGTGCCCGTCGAGTCCGGGCTTGCCGACCAGGATCTTGATCCGGTGGCCTATCCGCGCCGAGACCTCCTCGACCCGGCGGCGGATCGCCGCCAGCTCCTCGCGGTCGCCGGGGGGAGCGGCGCCATCGACCCCGGTCGGGGCGCGGTAGGCGCCGAAGGCATCGCGCAGCACCCCGGTCCACTCACCCGTCGTCGCCCCGGCCTTGGCCGCCGCGATCGTCGCCGGCATCACGTTGACGCTCTCGTCGCGCGCAACCTTGCGGAGCTCCTCCAGCGCGGTGTTCACGGCATCATCGTCGCGCTCGGCCTTCCAGCGCTCCAGCGCTTCGACCCGTTCCCGCTCGACCTCGGGATCGGGGGTGAGGATGCCGCCGTCGGCGCCGGCGGTGAGGGGGGAGTCCTCGCTCTCGGTGAAGCTGTTCTGGCCGACCACCTTCTGCTCGCCGCTCTCGATCCGCGCTACGCGCTCGCGGTGGGACTCGACCAGGCGCGCCTTCATGTAGGGGACCGCGGCGACCGCGCCGCCCTGTTCTTCGACAACGGCCATCTCGGCGCGTGCGCCCTCGGTCAGCTCCTCGACCAGGCCGTCCATCACCTTCGAGCCCTCGAAGACGTCGGGATACTCGAGTAGGTCGGTCTCGTTGGCCAGCACCTGTTGGATGCGCAGGCTCCACTGTTGGTCCCAGGGGCGCGGCAGGCCCATCGCCTCGTTCCAAGCGGGGAGCTGGATTGCGCGGGCGCGAGCGTCGCGGCTCAGCGTCACCGCCAGCGCCTCGAGCACGATCCGCTGGATGTTGTTCTCCGGCTGAGCCTCGGTCAGCCCCAGCGAGTTGACCTGCACGCCGTAGCGGAAGCGCAGCATCCCCTCGTCGGTCACCCCATAGCGCTCGCGGCCGATCTCGTTCCAGAGCCGCCCCATCGTGCGCAGCTTGGCGATCTCCTCGATCAGGCGGATGCCGGCGTTGACGAAGAAGGAGATGCGTCCGAAGACCCGGGGGAAGTCGGCCTCGGCGACCTGGCCGCGCGCCTTGACTTCATCGAGCACGGCGATCCCGGTCGAGAGGGCGTAGGCGATCTCCTGCACCGGCGTCGCGCCGGCCTCCTGCAGGTGATAGCTGCAGATGTTGGTCGGGTTCCAGCGCGGCACCTCGTTGACGGTGAAGGCGACCATGTCGGCGATCAGCCGCATCGAGGGCTCGGGTGGGAAGGCGTAGGTGCCGCGCGAGAGGTACTCCTTGATGATGTCGTTCTGCGTCGTTCCGGTCAGCTCAGTGCGCTCGACGCCGTTCTCTTCGGCGACGGTGACGTAGAGGCCGAGCAGCCAGGCGGCGGTGGCGTTGATCGTCATCGAGGTGTTCATCTCGTCGAGCGGGATCCCGTCGAGTAGCTGGTGCATGTCGCCCTTGTGGGCGATCGAGACGCCGACCTTGCCGACCTCGCCGCGGGCGAGGACATGGTCGGGGTCATAGCCGGTCTGGGTCGGCAGGTCGAAGGCGACGGAGAGACCGGTCTGGCCCTTGGCGAGGTTGCCCTTGTAGAGCTCGTTCGAACGGCGTGCGTCGGAATGCCCCGCGTAGGTACGCATGACCCACGGTCGGTCGCGCTCAGGCAGTCGGTGCTCAGACATTGCCACCAATGTTATTTGCAGTGCGGGAAAGACGGCGTTCATCGGTCACGTTGCGCATCTTTCGCCCGGTTTCGTGTTTAGGCTGCGAACAATGATGGGACGAACCGCAGTTGCTTTCGCCTGCCTGCTGGGCATTCTTGCTCTTGCCGCCAGCGCGAGTGCCGGAGTGATCGGCCTGTATCGCAACGGCATGGAGTCCGATGGCCTGCGTGCTCAGATCGTCAACTTCGCCGGCGATCGCTGCAAGCGCGGCGGCTCGGACCACGCCTTCCGCATCCTGGTCGGTAAAGGCACCAAGGAGTGCGTTTACCGTACGCCGGTGATCGGCCGCGACCTCGAAGCGGCGGCGGTCGGG
>JASLJO010000250.1 GCA_030152505.1 Solirubrobacterales bacterium
CTCTTCTCCTTCGGCGAAAGCGGCGCAGGGGAACTCACCGATCCGGTCGGCATCGACGTCGATGCGTCGATGTTCGGGTCGGCCGTCTTCGTCGCCGACAGCGGCAGCAACCTCGTCTTCTCCTTCACGCCTGCAGGCGGCTTCGTCGATTCATTCGGTCCCCTCGCCTCTCCGCGGGATGTGGTCGTCGGCGCGGGCGGGAATCTCTTCGTCGCTGACTTCGAAGAAGAACGGGTCGACGTCTTCAGCAAAGAAGGCGAAGGCCCGATTCGGTCCATAGGCGTGGCCGGCGAAGGGAAGCTGAGCGGGCCGGTCGCGCTCGTCGTCGACGATTCGGGCGGGATCTACGTCGCCGACCAGATCGCGCAGGGGGTGACCCATTTCACCGCCGACGGCGCGTTTCTGGGCGACTTCAATGCCAAACCGAATGTCGCCGGGGTCGGTACGGCATGCAGGGGCAACGTCTTCGCGGTCGAGCGGGACGCATCGACGGCCCGGGTCCAGCGGCTCGGCGAACCGGGGACCCCGCAGCCGCCCTGCCTGTCGGAGCCCGAACCGATCGTGGATCAGTTTCTGCCCAAAGCACCCTCGAACAGGTTCCGCTTCGCCGGCCTGCGGCTGAACCGCGGCAACGGCTTTGCCACGCTCCTCGTGCGCGTGCCTGGGCCGGGCAAGCTGAAGCTGACCGGCCGCGGCTTCCGCCGCCTCACGCGCGGCCCTCGGCAGGCGACGACGGTGCAGCTCCCAGTCAAGCCCAAGGTACGGCTGCGCCACTTCCTCAAGCGCCACGGCAAAGGTCGGATCCGCGCAGTCGTCACCTTCACACCAACCGGCGGCCTCCCCCGCACGCAGGAAAAGGTGATCGTGCTGCGACGCCACAGGGCGTAAGCGAGAGGCTACCGCCCCTCCCGCCTGGGCACCTGCGGGTCGCCTAGGTCGTAGGTGCTGTAGGCGCCGAATTTCGCAAAGGTCTTATGGGTCGGTCCGTGGTAGTCGGAGGAGGCGGTGGGGATCAGGTCGAGCTCATCGCACAGCTCGAGCAGGTGCTTCGTCTGCTCCTTGCTGTGGGTTGGGTAAAAGGTCTCCACTCCGTCGACGTCGAGCGCACGGATCAGCTCCTCGACCTCGGCCGGGTCGGAGATGTCCCAGTAGGGATGGGCGACGACGGCGATGCCGCCGGCCTGCTTGATCACCTCGACGGCCTGCTCCGCCGTCGGCCAGCGGCGCGGTACGAAGGCCTTGGCGCCCGGTACCAGGTACTCCTCGAAGAACGGCCCGAGATCTCCGGTTGCGCCGGCGGCCCGGGCGATGTGGGGCCGCCCGATCGAGAGCGCGTCGCCGGCCTCCTTCACGGCGTCCTCCAGATGCAGGTCGAATCCCTCGCCGCGCAGCTTCCCGACGATCTCGCCGGCCCGAGCGACCCGTTCGTGCTGCGCTCGCTCGCAGGCCGGCGCGATCGCCCCCAGATCGACCCAGTACCCGCACACGTGCAGGTCTTCCGCGTACTCGTGCACGCAGGACATCTCGATCGCGGGCACCAGCTCGATCCCTAGCTCCTCCGCCGTTTCGGCCGCCTCAGCAACCCCCGCAATCGCATCGTGATCCGTCAGTGCCAACGTACTCACACCAGCTTTCGCAGCTTCAGCCACGACCTCAGCAGGCGCCAGCTGCCCGTCGGAGACGGTGGAGTGACTCTGAAGCTCGATCAACACGGGCGGACCCTATATCGGACGACGTGATGGGTGATGGGGACACCCTCGAACGGGCGGATACTCAGAGCGGGCGAAGCCCGCGAGTCCGGGCGAGGGTGTCCCCATCACCCCTCCGCCAGCCTGAATAGACTGCGCCGCCGTGTTCGAGAAGGTGCTGATAGCCAATCGCGGCGAGATCGCCATTCGGGTCGCCCGCACCCTGAAGGAGATGGGGATCGGGTCCGTCGCCGTTTATTCGGAGATCGACCGCGAGGCGCCGCACGTGCGCGAGGCCGACGAGGCCTTCCTGATCGGCCCCGCGGTGCCGGCGGAGAGCTACCTGAACATTCCGAGGATCATCGAGACCGCCAAGGAGGCCGGCGCGGAGGCGATCCACCCCGGGTACGGCTTCCTCGCCGAGAACGCCGACTTCGCCAAGGCCTGCGCCGATGCCGACATCGTCTTCATCGGCCCGCCGCCTGCGGCGATCGAGTCGATGGGCTCGAAGACGCGGGCGCGCGAGATCATGGCTGAGGCGGGGGTCCCGATCGTTCCCGGCGCGACCGAGCCCGCCGCGGACGTCGATGCGGCGAGAATGCAGGCCGAGGAGGCCGGGTACCCGGTTGCCTGCAAGGCGGCGGGTGGTGGCGGCGGCAAGGGCTTCCGTGTGGCGATGACGGCTGAGGACCTGCAGGAGGCCTTCGAGGGCGCAGCCCGCGAAGGCGAGAAGTTCTTCTCCGACGATCGCGTCTACGTCGAGCGTTACCTCGAGGACCCGCGCCACGTCGAGGTCCAGGTGCTGGCCGACTCGCACGGCAACACGATCCACCTCGGCGAGCGCGACTGCTCGATCCAGCGCCGTCACCAGAAGGTGATCGAGGAGGCGCCAGGGCCGCAGGTCGACGAGGAGATGCGCGAGCGGATTGGCAAGATCGCCACCGAGGCCGCCGCCGCCGTCGGCTATCGCGGCGCCGGCACGGTCGAGGGGATGCAGGTCGGCGAGGAGTACTTCTTCCTCGAGATGAACACCCGGGTGCAGGTCGAGCACTGCGTGACCGAGATGGTCACCGGGATCGACATCGTCCGCGAGCAGGTTCTGGTCGCCGCCGGCGAGCCGCTCAGCGTCGCCCAGGGGGACGTCGAGCTGCGCGGCCACGCGATCGAGTGCCGGATCAACGCCGAGGCCGCCCACAAGAAATTTGCGCCGGCACCGGGGGCGATCACGTCCTACCGTGAGCCGGCGGGGCCCGGCGTCCGCGTCGATTCGGGTGTCGAGGCCGGTTCGGAAGTGACGCCGATGTACGACCCGATGGTGGCCAAGCTGATCGTCTGGGACGTCGACCGCGAGCACGCGACGCGCCGCATGTTGCGCGCACTGGGCGAGTACGAGGTCGGTGGCCTGACCACGCTGATCCCCTTCCACGCGGCGATTCTCGCCACCGAGCAGTGGGCCAGGGGCGAGACCTGCCGCGACCTGATGGAGGACCGGGACTGGCTGAAGACGACCGCGCCGGCCGCGGTGGAGGCACCGGAGGAGCCCGAGGGCACCGAGGTCGTCGCCCGCGACTACAAGGTCGAGGTCTCCGGCAAGCTCTTCGACGTCAAGGTGATCGGCGAGGCAACGGCCGGCGGTGCGGCTCCCGCGGCGGCCGGCGGCAGGCGGCCGCCCAAGCGCGAGCGCAAGTCGGGCGGTGGCGCCAGCGCCTCCAGTGAGTCCCTGCCCTCGCCGCTGCAGGGCACCGTGCTCAAAGTCGCGGTCGAGCAGGGCGCCGAGGTCTCCGAGGGCGACCTGGTCTGCGTGATCGAGGCGATGAAGATGGAGAACGAGATAGCCGCCCACCGCTCCGGCAAGGTGACCAGCTTGAACGTCTCAGAAGGTGCGGCGGTCTCGAGCGGAGACGTGCTCGCGGTTATCGAGTAGGGGCGGCAGTCCCCTGGGGCGGACTGCCGCCCCTACTTCCCCTGACCAGAGTGATTGTGTTCCCGTTCGCGCCGTTCCTTTTCGCGTTCGCGTTCGTGTTCGCGGATTTCCTTCTGGCGCTTCGCTCGCAGTCGCTCGAATTCGATCCGGGTTAGCGGAAACGGTGGCGTCACTTCGCGGCATTCGCGGCCGACGCAGTTCTCGAAGCGCCGCAACTGACGGTGGAAGAAGTTGCGGATCGGATAGAAGTTCGGCACCTTGACGATGTTGTTGAGCTCGTTGGGGTCCTTGTTGACGTTGTAGAGCTCCTTCTCGCCGTCGGGCCAGGCGATGTACTTGTACGGGCCGAGGCGGATTCCCTCGTAGTTGAGGGGCGGCGCGAGGAGCGAGGCGTGGGCACCACCTCCGTGGTGGCTTGAAACACTCGAGACACCGGCCTCGGGCTCCTTGGTGTCGGTGCTCCCGTTGCCTCCCGGAGTGCCTCCGTCGCCTTCGCCGCTGGAGGTGATCGCGCCGTTCGCTTCGACGTCGCTCGTCTGGACGAACGACTCGAAGAGGAGCGGGCGGCGGCTGCGCAGGTCCGGATCGCGCAGGAAGGGCACGATCGAGCGACCGTCGACGCTCTTGTCCGGTTCGACTCCGGCCAGGTCGAGAATGGTCGGGGCGATGTCGATGTTCGCCGTCAGCTCCCCGGTCGAGGTGTCGGGCTTGATTCCTGGCCCCCGGATCAGGAAGGGGAGGTGCGTAGCCGGCTCGTAGGCGAGGAACTTGCCGCCGATCAGGCGGTGCTCGCCGTAGAA
>JASLJO010000296.1 GCA_030152505.1 Solirubrobacterales bacterium
TGGCGTTCCGACGGTAGCGCCAGCAACCAATCAAGGCATCGGGGGTACCCCTTCCGAATGAGCAACCTCGGTCGCGGAGCCATCATCTTTGTCGCGGCACTTGTGGTCGGCGCCTACACCTACGCGAGCGCGTCAGACCTCGACCGAAACGGAGCACTCGGCACGATCGTGTTCAGCACCGCCGTTGACTGGGCGTTTTTCGTCCTCCCGGTCCTCGCGGTCGCGCTCGTCAACCGCTGGTGGGCGCTGTCACTTGCCCTGGTCCCCTTCGCCGTCGAGTTCTACCTTTACGAAGCGACCGACTACGTCTATCCCTTCCACGAGGATCCCTACCCAGCGCTCGTCATCTTCGGGACCGGATTCCTGCTCGCCGTCTACTCGCTCGGCTTCCTGCTGCGCGCTGCGTTTGATCGGCTGATCTCCGAAAGATGGGCCGAAGGCTCCGTGGCAAACTCAGCCAAGAGGGACGCTACTAGGCGAGAATCAGGGCGACGCTGTTGATCGCCGTGTCGGCGCGGGGATAGAAGTAGAGGACGACGGCCTCGCCGCGCAGTCCGGAGAGAGTCAGCTCCTTGCCATCCTGGTCAGGCAGGGTGAAATCGGGGGGCGGCCTGGCCTGCTTCGAGCATCGTTGGCGGACCGTCAGTCCTCGCGGCCCGGCTCCTGGCCGTCCTCGTCCTCGTCGAGCTCCTCGTCGCCCTGTTCGAGCGCGGTCTCCGAGACCGAGCCCGCCGAGCCGGGGTGGTAGTGGGTCTGGAACTCCTCGAGGGCTCGGTCGCGGCGGTCCTCGTCGACCGGGACGTCGTCGGAGATCCGCACCCAGTCGGCTCCCTCGTAGTCCTCGAGGTTGAAGACCTCCTGGTCGAGCGAGGTCGAGTCGTCGACCACGACGAGCACCTCGGTCTGCGGGTTGAAGTAGGTCCCGGGCTGGTTGAGCAGCTCCTCGACCTCATAGAGGTTCTCGCGGTCGGCGGCCATCCACTCGATCCTACAAATCCGCGAGCTGGCGCTCCACCTCGGCCTCGACGTCGAGCGGCGCCTCGCCGCGGCGCATGCGCCGTTCGTTACGAGCGACGACGAGCTGGCGCACCTCGGCGCGCAGCTTCTCGTCGATCGCCGGCCCTGCGGCGCCGGACGAATCGAGCAGGCGCGTGACCTCGGCCTCGACGTCGAGCGGCGCCTCGCCGCGCTGCTGGCGCCGGTAGGACTTCGCCTCGAGCATCTGCCGCGCCTCCGCCTCCTGCAGCCTGCGATCGACCGGCCCGTCGGGCTGGGAGAGGCGGCTCGGCGGCGGCATCTCCTGCTCGATCGCAAACGGGCCTTTGCCGACGCTCTCCCAGAGCGGGCCGGTGCGGGCAAAGGCGATCAGGGCGATGGGCAGGGCGATCAGCGTGATCAGGGTGAGAACGAAGCCAGCCTGGATGTCGAGCAGAGCCATCGCCAATCCAGCCTACATCCGCTACCCTTTGACGCTGGTTGACTGACTAGTCAATCGGCCCACTCCCACCGAGAAAAAGGAGCTTCGAGCAGTGGTTGACTTCACCCTGACCGACGAGCAGAAAGACCTGCGCGAGCTGGCGCACAACTTCGCGGAGAAAGAGATCCGCAAGGTCGCCTGGGAGTACGACAAAGAGGGGACCTGGCCGCAGGACATCATCGACAAGGCCTGGGAGGTGGGGTTGATGAACACCCACATCCCCGAGGCCTACGGCGGACCCGGCCTCGACTACCTCTCCGGCTGCCTGATCGAGGAGGAGATGGGCTGGGGCTGTTCGGGCATCGGCACCTCGCTGATGGCCAATGGCCTCGCCTCGGCGCCGATCACGCTCGGTGGCTCCGAGGAGACCAAGAAGAAGTACCTCGGCATGCTGACCGAAAGCGCCAAGCTCGCCTCCTTCTGCCTGACCGAGCCCGACGCCGGCTCCGACGTCTCCGGGATGAAGACCCGCGCCGTCAAGAAGGGCGACAAGTACGTCATCAGCGGCTCCAAGTGCTTCATCACCAACGGCAGCTACGCCGACTACTTCACGGTCTACGCCAAGACCGATCCCGAGGCCGGCCACCGCGGGATCAGCGCCTTCGTCGTCGACGCCGACCTCCCCGGGGTCACCGTCGACAAGAAGGAGGACAAGATGGGCCAGCGGGCATCCAACACCGCGACCATCTCTTTCGACGAAGTCGAGATCCCGGCCGAGAATTTGATCGGCGAGGAAAACAAGGGCTTCAAGCTGGCGATGATGACCCTCGACCGCACCCGTCCGGGTGTCTCGGCGATGGCCGTCGGCATCGGCCGCGCCGCGTTCGAGTACGCGGCCGAGTACTCGAAGGAAAGGGTTCAGTTCGGCGTGCCGATCGCCATGCACCAGGCGATCCAGTTCATGATCGCCGACATGGCGACCAAGGTCGACGCCGGCCGCCTGCTGGTCTGGAACTCGGCTGTGCTGCTCGACCAGGGCAAGCGCAACACGCTCGTCTCCTCGGAGGCCAAGCGCTTCGCCGCCGACTCGGCGATGGAGATCACCGTCGACGCCGTGCAGGTCTACGGCGGCTACGGCTTCATCAAGGAGTACCCGGTGGAGAAGCTGATGCGCGACGCGAAGGTCATGCAGCTGTATGAGGGCACCAGCCAGATCCAGCGCCTGGTGATCGCCAAAGAAGTGCTGCTGCCGCGCAACGTCGACGAGCCCACCCCCGAGGCCGAAGTGGCGAAGGCCAAGGCGGCCGAAGACAGCCAGGCCGAGCAGGCCGCGGCAACCGTCTGAGCGCGCAACGCACTGCTTCGCTGGACACTTTGCCCCCGCAATCGGGGGCAAAGTGTCCAATTGTTCGTCTAGCGAGGCCTTGACTCGCGTCCGCTTGCGGGGTTAGGGTCGGCGGCGATGGAGGCTGCACAGCCACCCGCCCCGACGCCGTCGAAGCGGATCGGCGTCGGCGAGGTCATCAGCGAGACCTTTTCGATCTACGGACAGAACCTCGGCGCACTGCTCGGCAGCGCGATCGTCGTCTTCGTCGTCGTCGGCCTGATCGCCGGCCTGTTGCAGAGCACCAACAGCTTCATCCTCGTCCTGCTCGCCGCGGTGGTTCGCGTCGCCGGTGACGCCCTCTACGTCGGCTTCGTGGTCGGGCTGGTCAGCGACGTGCGCGACGGTCGTCGCGACCAGACCGTCGGCGATCTCTTCTCCGCGGCCGCGCCGTACATCCTGCCGTTGATCGGCTTCGGCATCCTCGCTGGGATCGGGATCACGATCGGGCTCATCCTGATCATCGTCCCCGGTCTGATCCTGCTCACCTTCTGGTCGGTCGGGGCGCCCTCGATCGTTGTCGAGGGGCAGGGCGTGTTCGACGCCTTTGGCCGCAGCTGGAATCTCGTACGCGGCGACGCCTGGTCGGTCTTCGGTGTCCTCCTGATCACCTTCCTGATCGTGGTCGTGGTCGGCGCCATACTCACCGCGATCGGCGCCGCGATCGGCGTCGCCGGCTTCATCATCGCCGCGATTATCTCGGCGGCGATCACCGCGCCGATCTACTCGCTCGCGGTCAGCGTCCTCTACTTCGACCTCGGCGGCGACTCCGGCGTCCCTGGCCCGACCGCGCCCGCCGCACCTCAACCCACGCAGGCGCCGCCGCCTCCACCTCCGCCGAGCGAACCGCCCCCGCCGCCGGCTCCGACCAGCGTCTAGGCCACCCGGGCGCTCTGGCGAGCGGCCTTCTGGCGCTTCGTCTTGTCGAGCTCGACCTTGCGCAGACGGATCGAGTCCGGGGTCACTTCGACGCACTCGTCATCGCGCAGGAACTCGAGCGCGGCTTCCAGCGAGAGGCGTTTGGCCGGCGTCAGGCGGACGAGGACGTCGGCGCTGGCGGCCCGCATGTTGGTCTGCTGCTTCTCCTTGATCGCGTTGACGTCGAGGTCGTCGGCGCGGGCGTTCTCGCCGACGATCATCCCCTCGTAGACCTCCTCGCCGGGGCCGACGAACATCGTGCCGCGATCCTGCAGGCTCAGCAGGGCGTAGCTGGCGCTGGCGCCGCGCCGGTCGGCGACGAGCGAGCCCGTCGCCCGGGTGCGCAGCTCTCCAGCCCAGGGCTCCCAGCGGTCGAAGACGTGGTGCATCAGCCCTGCGCCGCGGGTCTCGGTGAGGAACTCGGTGCGCAGGCCGATCAGGCCGCGCGCCGGCACCAGGTAGTCCATCCGCACCCAGCCCGTCGAGTGGTTGACCATGTGGTCGAGCCGGCCCTTGCGGCCGGCGAGCAGCTGGGTGACGGCGCCGACGTGCTCCTCGGGCACGTCGATCGCCAGCCGTTCGACCGGCTCGCAGAGCTCGCCGTCGATCTCGCGGGTGATCACCCGCGGCTGGCCGGCGGTCAGCTCGAAGCCCTCGCGCCGCATCAGCTCCAGCAGGACGACGAGCTGCAGCTCACCGCGGCCCTGCACCTCCCAGGAATCCGGCCGTTCCGTGTCGGTCACCCGGATCGAGACGTTGCCGACCAGCTCGGCGTCGAGCCGGTCGCGGACCTGGCGCGCGGTCAGCTTGCTGCCCTCGGTCCCCGCCAGGGGTGAGGTGTTGATGCCGACCACGATCGAGAGCGAGGGCTCGTCCACCGTGATCACCGGCAGCGGTCGCGGATCCTCGGGGTCGGCCAGGGTCTCGCCGATCGTCACCTCGGGCAGGCCGGCGACGGCGATGATCTCACCCGGGCCCGCTTCCTCGGCGGCGACCCGGTCGAGCGCCTCGGTGACGTAGAGCTCGGAGATCGTCGCCCGCTCGACGCTGCCGTCGGCTCGACACCAGGCGATCGGCCGGCCGGCGCGGATGCTGCCGTGGCGAACGCGGCAGAGGGCAAGCCGGCCGACATAGGGGTCGGCGTCGAGGTTGGTCACATGCGCCTGGAAGGGGTGATCCGGGTCGTACTCGGGCGCGGGGATGCGCTCCAGCATCAAATCCATGAGTGGCGCCAGGTCGCTCCCCTCGGTGCCTTCCTCCAGTGCCGCCCAGCCCGCTCTGGCGTTGGTGTAGACGATCGGGAAGTCGACCTGCTCGTCGTCGGCGTCGAGGTCGAGGAAGAGCTCGTAGACCTCGTCGACGACCTCGGCTATACGGGCGTCCGGGCGATCGACCTTGTTGACGACGAGGATCACCGGCAGCTTCGCTTCGAGCGCCTTGCGCAGCACGAAGCGGGTCTGCGGCAGCGGCCCCTCGGAGGCGTCGACCAGCAGCAGCACCCCGTCGACCATCGTCAGCCCGCGCTCGACCTCGCCGCCGAAGTCGGCATGGCCGGGGGTGTCGATGATGTTGAACTTGACCCCCTCGTAGTTGACGGTCGTGTTCTTGGCGAGGATCGTGATCCCCTTCTCCCGCTCTAGGTCCATCGAGTCCATCACCCGCTCGGCGACATCCTGCCCTTTGCGGAAAGCGCCGCTCTGCCACAGCATCGCGTCGACCAGCGTCGTCTTGCCGTGGTCGACGTGGGCGATGATCGCGATGTTTCTGAGGTCGTCTCGGGTCTTCATGGTCATAAAAAGGGCCCGCCGTAGGGCGGGCCCCGTAACGCTAAGAGCGGTGTGCGACTAGGCGGTCTGCTGAACGCTCGCCGCGGCCGGGCCCTTGGGGCCTTCTTCGGACTCGTAGCTCACCTTGGATCCCTCGGTCAGGGACTTGAAGCCCTCGCCGAGAATCGCGCTGTGGTGGACGAAGACGTCCTTCGAGCCGTCATCGGGCGTGATGAACCCGTAGCCCTTGTCGTCGCTGAACCACTTGACAGTTCCAGTTGGCATTCCTTGCCTCCACTTCATGTGCTGCGAACGCGGCACATGCGGTGAAGCAACGACGCGAGCGCTAGACACGACTTTTGCCGGTTTCCCCGGCCTAACGCGGGGACCGTAGCAGGGTCGGGCCCCCGGATGCCTCACCGGCCCGACGCCGGGCTTCAGCCGCGCATCCCGCGGGCCAATGGAGCCGGAGCCGCACCGGAAGGGGTGTTAGGGGGTTTGGGAATCGAGATGAACCCTCGATACCGTAGGCAATGATGCGTCCGGGGAATTTGCCCAGCAGCGCGGCCAGGACGTGCTCGCTAATTGCTCTTGTGCTTGCCTGCGTCATCCTGGTACCGACATCGGCCGGGGCCGCCGCAAGCCGCCCAGGTGACGGCGATCTTTCGCCCAGGCTCGCTGAACTGGCCAAGCCCTCGGTCCGCTCAGCGCCGCCCGCCAGGCAGGCCGAAGAGCTGAGCCTCGCCGCCGTGGGCCCTGGGAGCCTCCTGCGCGAAGGCAGCCGCCTCCTCGTCGAAGTGCGCTTCGACCGGGGCGCCGCTGCGGCCGTCGACGACCTGCGCGCCACCGGGGCAAAGATCGTCAACGTCAGCCCGCGCTACCAGACGGTCACGGTCGCGGCAAAGCCAGACGAGCTGAGGGCTCTTCCAGGCGTGCGCAACGTGACCAACGCGTCCCCTGTCCTCGCCCCGATCGTCGCCGCGTCGGAATGCCCCGCGGGCATCGCCGTCTCGCAGGGCGACTCGCAGCTCCACGCAGCCGAAGCCAGAACCTCCGCCGGAGTCGATGGCGGCGGCGTAACCGTCGGCATCCTCTCCGACTCGTTCGACAAGGCGACGGAGGCTGCCGACGAAAGCGGGCCAGTCGAAACGCACGAAATCGACGACGTCGAAAGCGGAGACCTGCCCGGACCGGCCACCCCTTGCTCAGGTGAGAACACCGAAGTCAAAGTGCTCGACGATTCGGACAGCCAGGGCAAGGACGAGGGGCGAGCGATGGCCCAGATCGTCCACGACCTCGCGCCGGCGGCCGATCTTGCCTTTGCCACCGCCTTCACCAGCGAAGTGGCTTTTGCCAAAAACATCGAACTGCTCGCCAAATCCACCGGCGAAGGCGGCGCCGGCGCGGACGTGATCGTGGATGACGTCACCTATCCGACCGAGCCCTTCTTCCAGGAAGGCCCAATCGGCAACGCGGTGCGCAAAGTGTCCGAAGCCGGAGTCAGCTACTTCTCCTCGGCGGCGAACAACAACCTCCGCGCGGGGGAAGAGGACATCGCTTCCTGGGAAGCACCCCAGTACCGCGACTCCAGCGGCTGCCCGGCGGCGATCCTCGCCTACTCGGCTCAGCTGGAAAGCGCGGGCGAACCTGGACTCAATCCCACCCACTGCATGGACTTCAGCCCCGGGGTGAGCATCGACCGGACCTTTCGCGTCACCGTCTTTCCAGGATCCACCCTGAGGCTCGACCTACAGTGGGCCGAACCCTGGGAAGGCGTGACGACGGACCTCGACGCCTTCCTGCTCGGCCCGAGCGGAGAACTGGTCGCTCGCAGCATCGAAGACAACGTCGCAGGCAGCGAACAGCCTTTTGAGTTCGTCGGCTGGAAGAACAACACCGGAGCGCAGGCGAAGGTGAAGCTGGTGATCAACCGCTTCAGCGGTGGCGCCCCCCGGCTCAAGCTCGCCCTGCTCCAGAACGGGGGAGGCGTCACCTCCACCGAGTACGAAACCTCGCAGGGTGGCGATATCGTCGGGCCGACCATCTTCGGACACAATGGGGCCGAAGACGCGACGAGCGTCGCAGCGATAAACCAGGCGGCGACCGCCTCGCCGGAGCCCTACTCCTCGCGGGGGCCGGTGACCCACTATTTCGGACCCGTGAACGGCCTGACCCCGGCCAAACCGCTGGAACCCGAAACGATCCTCTCAAAGCCCGATCTGACCGCCACCGACTGCAACGTCACCACCTTCTTCGCCGAATTCGTGGGGACCTGGCGCTTCTGCGGAACCTCCGCCGCCGCCCCGCACGTTGCCGGGGTGGCGGCGCTGATGCTGCAGAAAGAACCCCTCGCCACGCCAGAGCAGATCAGGACCGCGATGCGGGAAAGCGCCACGTCGATCGGCACCTTCGGCCCCTGTGCGGTCGGCGCAGGGCTGGTCGAAGCGGTGGGAGCGATCGCGGCGCTGCTCTCTCCCGGCTCCGGTTCGCCCGCCGCCTGCACGCCGCCGGAATCGGGACCAATCGTGAACGAAGGGGAACCCGAACAACCTCCGACCGATGGTGGACCGGTCACCCCTGTT
>JASLJO010000298.1 GCA_030152505.1 Solirubrobacterales bacterium
GGCATCGCCGAAAGCGCGACGACCGGGATCAGCAGGTAGAGGCCGAGCACGGCGGCGACGGTGAAGCCGACGCTGCGGGGAATGGTCCGTGCCGCGTCCTTCGCCTCCTCGGCCATGTTGGAGATCGTCTCGATGCCGGTGTAGGCGATCATCGCCACCGCGATGCCGAGGGCGAAGTCGCTCCAGCTCGGGGCGACGCCGAAATGGACGTTGTCGACCAGGATCTGCGGGCTGAGCACGAGAACGACGCCGATCCCGACGAGGACGACCTGGGTGCCGAGGTCGGCGACCGCGAGAATGAGGTTCAGCTTGGCCGACTCCTGCGAGCCCCTGATGTTGAGCAGTGCCAGGGCTGCGATCAGCACCGCGCCCGCGATGATGTCGCCGGGAGCGTTGCCCAGCGGGGACCAGAAGACCGCCAGATAGTGGGGCACGAAGTAGGCCGAGATCGCGACCGTGATCGTGTAGTTGAGCATCTGCCCCCAGGCGGCGACGAAGCTGACCAGCTCGTTGAAGGCGTGGCGGGCGAAGCTGGAGGATCCCCCGGCCTCCGGATACATCACCGTCGCCTCGGCGTAGGTGGCCGCGGTCGCGGCGAAGATGAGCCCGGAGATGACGAAGGCGATCGGGGTGAGACCGAGAGCGAAGGCGGCGGTGACGCCGAGGGCGTAGTAGATCGAGGAGCCGACGTTGCCGTAGGCGGCCGAGAACAGCGCCCCGACGCCGTGCACGCGGCTCAGCGATTCGTCTCTGGGGATCCGCTGGGCCATCGGTCAGTTGTGGGAACAGGTCACTCAGACCGAATATACGGACGCCGCCGGGGCACGTCGCAGGTGGTCGCGGCTCAGTTCGCCGGGCGAGCCGCAGCCACAGAGGGCCAGCGTCAGCTCGAGCTCCTCGCGCAGCAGCTCGAGCACGCGCCTCGCGCCGTCCTCGCCGCCTGCCGCCAGCCCCCAGAGGACTGGCCGACCGACCAGCACCGCGTCGGCGCCCAGTGCCAGCGCGATGGCGACGTCGACGCCGCGGCGGATGCCACCGTCGACGAGGACGGTGCCGCGCCCCGCGACCGCGTCGACCACCTCCGGCAGGGCCTCGGCGGTGGCCAGACAGCGGTCGAGCTGACGCCCACCGTGATTGGAGACGACGACCCCCGCGGCGCCCTGCTCGACCGCCCGCGATGCGTCCTCGCCGGTGAGCACGCCCTTGACCAACACCGGCACCTGGCACTCGGCGGCGAGGTCTTCGAGGTAGCTCCAGGTGAGCGCCGGCTCCATCAGCTCGAAGGTCTCCTCGATCGTCACCCCGCGGTCGGAGCCGAGCGCCGCTTCGACGCTCGGCACGCCCAGCTCCTGGGGGATCTTGAAGCCGGTTCGCTGGTCGCGCTCGCGGTTGCCTCCGCGTGCCGTGTCGACGGTGACGACAATCGCCTCGTAACCACACCCGACCGCCTCCTCGACCAGAGCCTGGGTGACCCCCTCGTCGCGGAAGCAGTAGAGCTGAAACCAGCGCCGCCCGCCCGGCGCCGCCTCGGCAACCGGTCGCGGCCGCATCGTCGCCAGGGTCGAGAGGCACATCACCGTCCCCGCGGCCGCCGCGGCCCGCGCCATCGCCGCCTCCCCTTCGGGATCGACCAGGCCCTGATAGGCGACCGGCGCCACCAGCACCGGCATCGAGACCTCTCCGCCCAGTACCTCCACCCCGGTCCGCCATACGCTCAACCCGGCCAGCACCCGTGGCCGCAACCGCCACCCCTTCCAGGCGGCGACGTTCTCTCCCAGCGTCAGCTCGTCCCCGGCACCGCCGAAGAAGTACCCGGCGACCCCGGCATCCAACTTCTCAGCCGCCGCCCGCTCGAAGTCCGCAACAGTGATCAGATGCTCAATCACGAGCGCGACCCTAGCCGCTCAGGATGACAAGAGGAGATTCGCGTCCTTGGGCGCTAGCGAAGGAGGGGCGGGGTGCCCCTCCAGCGCAGCGGCGTCTGTTTTTCGCCCACCCACTCACACGGACAACCGCAAGTCCTCCGGGCGAAAAACCCAGCAAGCAGGAGGGACACCCCGCCCCTCCCACCTGCAAACGACTCAGAAGTGAACTATCGGGATGATCAGGATGGCGACGATGTTGGCCACCTTGATCATCGGGTTGATCGCCGGCCCGGCGGTGTCCTTGTAGGGGTCGCCGACGGTGTCGCCGGTGACCGAGGCTTCATGAGCCGGGGAGCCTTTGCCGCCGTGGGCGCCGTCCTCGATCAGCTTCTTGGCGTTGTCCCAGGCGCCGCCGCCGGCGGTCATCGAGATCGCCGCGAAGAGGCCGACGACGATGACGCCGATCAGCAGGCCGCCAAGCGCGTCGACGCTGAGCAGGCCGACGACGATCGGAACCATGATCGGGATCAGGGCTGGCAGGATCATCTCTTTCTGCGCCGCCAGGGTGACGATGCTGACCGTTTTCCCGTAGTCGGGTTTTTCGGTCCCCTCCATGATCCCCGGGTGCTCGCGGAACTGCGCGCGGACCTGTTCGACCACCTGGCCGCCGGCACGGCCGACGGCCTCGATCGCGAACGCGGCGAAGAGGTAGACCATCATGCCGCCGATGATCAGCCCGATCAGCACGTCCGGGCTGCTCAGGTTGAAGAGACTGTTGAGGTCGAACCCAGTCGGCGCCTCCTCGGCCAATTCGCTCTTGAAGGCCGCGAACAGGACCAGCGCGGCGAGTGCGGCGGAGCCGATCGCGTAACCCTTGGTGACCGCCTTGGTCGTGTTGCCGACCGCATCGAGGGGATCGGTGACCGCGCGCACCTCCTCGGGCAAATCGGCCATCTCGGCGATGCCGCCGGCGTTGTCGGTGATCGGCCCGAAGGCGTCGAGGGCGACGATCAGACCGCAGAGCGACAGCTGCGCCATCACGGCGATGCCGATGCCGTAGATACCGGCGAGCTCGTTGGCGGCGAGGATCGCCAGGGCGATTACCAGCGCGGGTGCGGCGGTCGACTGGAAGCCCTGCGCAAGCCCCTGGATGATGTTGGTCGCGTGACCGGTCTCCGAGGCCTGGGCGATCGTCTTCACCGGCCGGAAGCGGGTCGCGGTATAGAATTCGGTGATGACAAAAAGTAGCGCCGTAACGGCAACGCCGATCACAGCACAGAGCCAGAGGTCGGTGACGCTGACCGCGTCGGCCGCGGTGCTGAGACCGAGCCGGACCGGATCGCTCATCATCCAGTCGGTGATCGGGTAGAAGGCCGCGATCGAGAGGATCCCAGCGGCGACCACACCGGTGTAGAGGGCCCCCTCGACCCGATCGGTTTTGGTTCGCACCAAAAGCGCACCGATGATCGAGGCGACGATCGCGACACCACCGATCACCAGTGGGTAGAGCGCAACCTCACGGGCGAAGTCGCCGCCGGAGCCGGTGAAGGTGAGGACGCCGAGCAACATCACCGCAACCGTGGTGACCGCGTAGGTCTCGAAGAGGTCCGCGGCCATGCCGGCGCAGTCGCCGACGTTGTCGCCGACGTTGTCGGCGATCACCGCTGGGTTGCGGGGGTCGTCCTCGGGGATCCCCGCCTCGACCTTGCCAACCAGGTCGGCGCCGACGTCGGCGGCCTTGGTGAAGATGCCACCACCGAGTCGGGCGAAGACCGAGATCAGCGAGCCACCGAAGCCGAGGCCGACCAGCGCGTCGACGGCCTCCTTGTCGCTGCTGCCGGTGAGGACGAGGACGCCGTAGTAACCGGCGACCCCGAGCAGCGCCAGACCCACGACCAGTAGACCGGTCACCGAGCCGCCCTTGAAAGCGACGTCGAGCGCCGGGGGGACCCCACCACGGGCCGCCTCGGCGACGCGGGCGTTGGCGCGCACCGAGAGGTTCATGCCGATGAACCCGGTCGCACCTGAGAGCACGCCGCCGATCACGAAGCCGATCGCGGTTTGGTAGTCCTGCAGGAGCCAGAGCACGATCGCAATCGGCACCGCGACAGCGGCGATGATCGTGTATTGGCGATTGAGGTAGGCCTTGGCACCCTCTTGCACGGCACCTGAGATTTCCTGCATACGATCGTTGCCCGGCGACTTCGAGAGCAGGCGCTGGGTGATGATCAGTCCGTAGACAACTGCCGCCCCGGCGCAGACGAGCGCGACGACGACTCCGTATTCGGTCAAGAAGCTGGTCAAGTTCGATTCCTCCGTCGTTTAAGCGGCGCGGGAGTCTATAAGGGGGCGCGGATAACGCGTTTTCACCATGTCCTAGGCGGCCTGCTTGGCGGCGGTGTAGGTGCGATGGGTCTCGCGCACCGCATCGCGGTAGATGTCCTCGATCGTCATACCGGCGTCGAGCGCCTCGCGCGCCCGTTGGGCGCCGTTGCGCTCGGGAGGCCGCGGCTCGATGCCAAGTGCCTGACGGGCCGGGGCCGTCCACTCGAGTACTCCGTCCAGCGCCGCGCGCGCCTCGACCTCCACCCCGCGGCGAAAGTCAATCAGCCTGCCGCTCATCCCATGGCGAATGGCCCGCCAGAGGTTCTCCTCGATCTCGCGGTCGCGCAGCGGCGCGCCGTTGCCGTCGTAGCCCAGCTCGTCGTAGTCGATCGCGGCCTGGGCAATGCAGGCCGCGATCAGCGCCGCCAAGCCGAAGGACTCCTCGCCCAGGGTCTGGGCGTCGCAGATCCGCACCTCGACCGTGCCGAACTCGTGGTGAGGGCGGACGCTCCACCAGAGCTGGGTCGACTCGACCACCGTGCCGGTGCGTTGCAGCAACCCGACGAAGTCCGCATAGCTCTGCCAGTCGACGAACGGGCTGGGCACGCCGCAGCGGGGGAAGGTGCGGGTGAAGATCTCGGTGCGCACCGTGTGCAGGCCGGTGTCGCGGCGATCGAGGAAGGGCGAGTTGGCGGAGACCGCGAGCAGCAGCGGCAGCAGCTCGCGCATCCGGTCGCAGACCGCGATCGCGCGGTCGGCGCCGCGCACGCCCATGTGCACGTGCATGCTCCAGGTGTTGTTGCGCTGCGCGACCCAGCCCAGTTCGCCGCGCAGGCGGTTGTAATGGGGCGTATCGATGATCCGCTGATCGAGGTAGTCGGCCCAGGGGTGCGTACCCATGGCCGCCAGCGCCAGCCCCATCCCGCCGACCAGCTCGAACAGCCGCCCGCGGCGCTCGCGCTGCGCCTCCATGGCAGCGCCGAAGGTCTCTGCCCGCCCGGAGCGGATCTCGATCTCCGAGGCGATCAGCTCGCCTGCCGCCGAGCCGGCCAGGACCTCGTCCTTCTGGCAGGCGGCATAGACGTCCTCGAAGCGATGCTCCAGCTCCAGCGTCGCCGGGTCGACGATCGCGAACTCCTCCTCGAGCCCGATCGTGAAGTCGGTGGAGGACTCGAATCTCTCCCGAGCCAGGTCGAGGTCCAGGGGCAAGAGCTCTGATTCCCTTCCTAGGTCAGGTAGAAGTAGAGCGCGTAGAGGAGGTCGACAGCGGGGCTGGAGGTGTGCACCGTAACCTCCGGCGGAACCTGCAGCAGCTGCTCGGAGTAGTTGAAGATGATCTTCACCCCGGCCTCGACCAAGCGGTCGGCGACGGCCTGGGCCGCGGCAGCGGGCACGGCGAGGACGCCGACGACGATCTCCTGCTCGGAGACGATCGCCTCGAGCTCGCCGAAGTCGCGCACCTCGAGGCTGCCGACCTGTGTGCCCACCACCGCCGGATCGATGTCGAACATGGCGACGACCTCGAAGCCGTGGTCGGCGAAGATGTCGGAGCTGGCGATCGCCTGGCCGAGATTGCCGGCGCCGAAGAGGGCGATGTTGTGCTGACCCGAGGTGCGCAGGATCTTGCGGATCTCCCCGACCAGCGACTCGACGTTGTAGCCGACGCCGCGCTTGCCGAACTTGCCGAAGCCGGAGAGGTCGCGGCGAATTTGGGTCGGGTTGATGTGGGTGTAGTCGGAGAGTTCCTGTGAGGAGATCGTTTCCCGGCCCATCTTGCGCGCCTGGGTCAGCACCTGCAGGTAACGCGAGAGGCGCGCCGCGACACCGAGCGAGAGGCGCTCCCCCTCGCCGATCAGGCCATTCGCCACCTCAAGCTCCTCCACCGCCGGGTCGATCATCGGCCCCCACAGTATCGAGCCGAGCACGAACGGAGGTTTGGTCGAGGACCAGCTCGGAGACGACCTCCCCGTTCAACTCGAGCACGGGAATGCGCTCGAGCATGCGCCGCAACAGGGCGTCGTCGCTCTCGATGTCGACCTCGCGCAGCTCGAAGCGGTAGCCCTCGCCGTGCAGTGCGACGAGCTCCTCCAGCGCCTGCACGCAGAGATGACAACCGGGACGCGTATAGAGAACGAGCTGCACGCTCATGCCGGGACGGGCGGGCGGCTGCCGGCAAAGGCGTCGTAGGAGAGGTAGTCGGGATAGGGCAGAGCCGCGGCGAAGCGGGCGGCGGAGGCGATCATCGCGGCGTTGTCGGTGCAGAGTCGCAGGGGTACGAGCTTCAATCGCAGGCCGCGCTCCTCGCACAGCGCGGCGACCGACTCGCGCAGCGGCCCGTTGGCGGCGACACCGCCACCCAGCGCGACCGCCTTCCACTCCCCGCGCTTCAGCGCACGCCTGAGTTTCGACGTCAGCTGCCCCACGGCCGCTGCCTGGAAGCTCGCCGCCAGGTCCGCCCGCCGCTCCGCCACCGCCTCGGGGCCGAGGTCGCGGCAGAGATAGACGAGTGCCGTCTTCAGGCCGCTGAAGCTGAAATCGAGTCCCGGGTCGCGCGCCATCGCAACCGGCAGCGGGAAGGCCTCCGGATCGCCCTGCTCGGCCAGCCGCTGCAGCGCCGGGCCGCCGGGAAAGCCGAGGCCGAGCAGGCGGGCGACCTTGTCGAAGGCCTCGCCGGCGGCGTCGTCGAGCGTCTGTCCCAGGACCTCGTAGCTGGCGCGGTCGCGCACGCTGGCCAGCAGCGTATGGCCGCCGCTGGCCACCAGGCAGAGGAATGGCGGCTCGAGCGGCTCGGGGGCGAGGAAGTTGGCGGCGACATGGCCCTGCAGGTGGTCGACTGGAATCAGCGGCAGCCGGCGCGGCGCGGCGAGCGCCTTGGCGGTGCTGAGGCCGACCAGCAGCGCACCGATCAACCCCGGCCCGGCGGTGACGGCGATCGCGTCGATGTCGTCGTAAGAGACCCCGGCTGCGCCCAAAGCCGATTCCACGACCGGCACCGTCAGCTCGAGGTGATGGCGAGACGCAACCTCCGGGACGATCCCGCCAAACTCGGCATGCGCCTCGTCCTGCGAGGAGATCACGTTGGAGAGAATGCGCGAGCCGTCGACGACCGCCGCGCAGGTGTCGTCGCAGGAGGTCTCTACGGCCAGGATCAGCGGCGTCAATCTAGCCACATGATCAGGGCGTCCTCGCCATTGTCCTGGTAATAGCGTGGCCGCACGCCGGCCGAGCGGAAGCCGAGCTTCTCGTACATCGCGATCGCATCGCGGTTGGAGATCCGCACCTCGAGCGTCAGGGGAAGCTCGTCCCCGGCCTCGGCGATCAGGCGGGAGATCAGGCTGCTGGCGACGCCGCGGCGGCGACGCTCGGGGGCGACGGCGACGTTCATCACGTGCCAGACGCGGTCGTAGCGCGAGCAGACGAGGTAGCCGAGCAGCTCGTCACCGGCTGTAGCCGCCAGGCAGATGCCGGAGGGCTTGGAGAGCTCGAGCACGAACATCGCCAGCGACCAGGGTGCCGGGAAGGAGCGGCGCTCGATCGAGATCACCGCCGGCAGGTCGCTGTAGGCGAGCCGACGCACCGGCGGATCGCCGCTCAGCTCACTCGGCTGCTTGGAGAGGGTCTCGCTCACGCCACCGTTGTGCATCGGGGGGCCTCAGGTAGATCGGGGCGATCGATCCCGGCTCGTCCTCGTCCCGCCCACTCGCCTCCAGGGCACAGACATGCCGCGCGGCGACGCGATGGACGGGGTCGGCGTCGTCCGGTATGTCGACCGCCTGACTCGTCAACTGCTGCCGAAATCGTACCGCGCCCGATCCGCCGCACAGCGCCCTCTCCGGCAGCGCGGCGATCTTCTCGGCCAGTTCCTCCGGGGAGCTCAGCCCGGGGCCCCAGGCGAGCTCGCCGCCCGCCCCGTAGAGCGCCGCCGCGACCTCGCCACGGCGCGCGTCGAGGACCGCGAGTCGGGGCCGCGCCCCCGCCGCCTCACCGAGTCCGCGGGCCAGGGCGGCGAGGGTGCCGACGCCGCTCAGCGGCAGGCCGCAGCTCGACCCCAGCGCCCGCGCGGTGGCGATGCCGACCCGCAGACCGGTGAAGGAGCCCGGGCCGACGCCGACCGCGATCCGGCCGACGGATTCCCAACCGCCGGCCGCCGCAACGGCACGCTCGACCTCGCCCAGCAGGGCCGTCGTGTGCTGCGGACCGCCCTTCTCGGAGAGGCCGAGCAGCGCCTCGTAGAGCACCGCGTCGCCGCGCACGGCGGCCACAGCGGTGTCGGCGGTGGCGGTGTCGAAGCCGACGACCGCCGACTCAGCTCTGTCTGCGGCGTCAGCGCTTATGGCTGCGCTGGGGGACGAAGAAGTTGAAAACGCCGACCCGCTTGCCCTGCACGAACCACGTCACCCGATGCTCCCCGACGATGTTGGAAGTGATCTTGTTGACGTAGAGCGTGCCCTGTTTCGCTTCCTGTTTGGGCGCGCAGAGGTTTTTCTTGGTCGGGAACTTGACGCAGACCGTGTAAAAGACGTCGGCCTGATTGCTGCGGAAGAAGGCGCCCTTCTTGCGCGGCTTCTGGCAGATGTGCGACGGCTTTGCGTTTTTGGAGAGACCACAGGCGACGTAGTGCTTGAACGCGGCACCGCTCGCCGCCGCGGGAACGGTGGCAGCCAACAGCGCGATCCCCAATGCGATCGCCGTTACCGTCGTCCTCAGTCCCTTCATTTGACGAGATCCCCCTTCGGTTTGCGTACGCGGGCGATGCTACAGGGCGGCATCCCCCTCCGAAACACGCCTATATGCGGGCCGATGCGCTGCCCCACTCGATTCTCCTCCGGCTCTCGTCGACGTGCTCGACGCGCACCGCCGTAACGCGATGGCCGGCGAGCCCCGGTGCGGCGATCGCCGGCCACTCGATGAAGGTGACCGAGCTGGCGTCGAGGTAGTCGTCGAGCAGCGCCGGGTCCTCGGCCTCGAGCCCGTCGAGGCGGTAGAGGTCGAGGTGGGAGACCGACAGCCGCCCCTCGTAGCGCTGGCCGATCGTGAAGGTCGGCGAGGTGACCGGACCCGCGACTCCGAGCGCACGGCAGGCGCCGCGGATCAGCGTCGTCTTGCCGGTCCCCAGCTCGCCGCTGACGACGACGACGTCACCCGGACCGAGCGCGGCCGCGAGCCGAGCCCCCACCGCTTCGGTCTCCCCGGCCGAGCTGCTCTCGACGGCTCCCATCTCGCCACTCAACCGAAGAAGTCGAGCTGATCCGCAGAGGGCCGCGGCGACTCGGAGACCGGCTCCTCCTCGATCTCCTCTTCCGGCTGCTCCGCGCCGGCCGGCGGCGGTCCGGCGAGAAGCTGAGGCAGCAGGTCGAAGTCGGCCCGCAGTTGCTCCTTGACCGCCGGCGTGCGCAGCGCCGCCGCCGGGTGGAAGAGCGGCAGCAGGAAGACCGTGCGGCCGCCGAGCTCGTGAACCTGCGGCGTCCCCCGCACGCGCGTGATCCCGGCCGGATTGCCACTGAGCAGCTTGGTGGCGAAGTTGCCCAGGGTGCAGACGACGCGCGGCTCGATCAGCCGCACCTGCTCGAAGAGATAGGGCCGGCAGGCCTCGATCTCCTGCGGCTGGGGATCGCGGTTGCCGGGCGGGCGGCTCTTCAGCACGTTGGCGATGAAGACGTCCTCGCGTGAGAGCCCCACCTCTTCCAGCATCTGGTTGAGCAGCTGGCCGGCGCGACCGACGAAGGGCAGTCCCTGGCGATCCTCTTCGGCGCCGGGTGCCTCGCCGACGAACATGACCTCAGCGTCTGCGTCTCCGGCGCCGAACACCGCCTTGGTCCGCGTCTCGTGAAGCGGGCACCGCGTGCACGCCTGTACTTCCTTGTAGAGGTCGACCAGCTTGGCGCGCCGCTCCTCGGCCGTCATCGCCGCAATGCTAACCGCGGCCGAGCCCTAGGGCAGGGGCTCCCAATCCCAGGATGCCTTGGAGCCGATGCCGTCCTTCTGTTCGAGGTAATGCCGAAATTCGGCCAGCTCCGCTGGCTCGATCCCGTAGACGTGCTCGGCGGCGGGGAAGCGGTGCGAGCGCACCTCCTCCGTATAGCAACCGACGCCCTCGACCATCGCCGCGTGGATCTCGGCATAGCGCTTGACGAATTTGGGCGAACGGCCCGTGGTGATCCCGAGCAGGTCGTGGTAGACGAGCACCTGGCCGGCCGTTGCCGGGCCGGCGCCGATGCCGATCGCCGGAATCTCCAGCCGCGCTGCGATTTCCTCGGCGATCGCGGCCGGGACCGCCTCGAAGACGACCGCGAAGCAGCCGACCGATTGCAGCGCGAGAGCGTCCTCGAGCAACTGGATCGCTCCCTGCGCGGTCTTGCCCTGCGTCTTGTAGCCACCCAGGGCGGTCGCGGTCTGCGGGGTGAGGCCGACGTGCCCCATCACCGGGATGCCAGCGCGGACGATCGCCCGCGCGCGCTCGACCGAGGTTCCCCCCGCCTCCAGCTTCACCACCTGGCAGCCGGTCTCCTTGACCAGCCGCTGGGCGCTCTGCACGGCCAGCTCGTTGCTCGCCTCGTAGCTGCCCATCGGCATGTCGCCGACCATCAGCGCCGTCCGCGTGCCACGCCGGACGGCTTTGCCGAGCATGATCATCTCCTCCATGGAGACCGGCTCGGTGCCGGGGTAGCCGAGCACGACCATCGCCGCCGTGTCGCCGACGAGGACGAGGTCGACGCCGGCCTCCTCGGCAACCCGCGCCGAGGGGTAGTCGTAGGCGGTGACCATGACGATCGGCTCACCCGCCGCCTTCATCTCGGCCAGGCGGGGGAGGGTGACCGGCCTACGCTCGCTCATGCGACCACCTGTGGCGAAAGCAGCACCTCCGGGTGGCTGTCCACGGCGACCGCGGCGTTGTCGTCGTCGACGTGGACCACGACCGGCGAGTAGGTCTCCATGTCGCGCTCGTCGTAGGCACCGAAGGAGGCGACGATGATCTTGTGACCGGGGCGGGTCAGGTGGGCGGCGGCGCCGTTGACCTGCATCGTCCCCGAACCGGGCTCGCCGTCGATCACGTAGGTGACGAAGCGGGCGCCGTTGTCGATGTCCCAGACGTGGACCTGCTCGTTGGTGATCAGGTCGGCGCTCGCCATCAGCTCGGTGTCGACGGTGATGCTGCCGATGTAGTCCACATCGCAGTCGGTCACCGTCGCCCGGTGGATCTTCGACTTCAACATCTGCCTCTGCATTGGGTCCTCTTCTCGCTTGTTCCGCGTGTCAGGTCTCGGTCCGAAGGGGATGGATGAGGACGTTGTCGATCAGCCGCGCGTCCCCGACCCGCGCGGCGACCGCGACCAGCACGGCCTTCCCGTTCAGCTCGGCGACGGGCCCCAGGTCGTCAGGGTCCCGGGCCTCCAGGTATTCGGGGGTGACCCCCGCGGCGGCCAGCTCCCGGCGGGCGGCGTCCATCCCGGCCTCCAGCGAGTCCTCCCGGGCC
>JASLJO010000060.1 GCA_030152505.1 Solirubrobacterales bacterium
ATGTCCGCGGCGCGTGATCCGTGGCTCGAGCTGCTTTCGGAACGAATCGCGGAGCGTTGGCTGGAGCGAGCTCGAAGCACCGTCTCGGAGGAGGCCGACCATGCAAACCGGCTTGGACCCGACGCAATAGGCGCGATCAAGGTGGAGGTCACGAGCCTCAGCGAAAACGCTCTCGCCGTTTCCAGGAGACTGCTCGTCGAGAAGCGTCCCGAGATCTGGCCCGACCTTGCACCCCAGACCGAAGCCTACGAGCGCCGGTTCGGAGGGGGAGGACCAGGCAGCGGATTCATCGTCGGCGATTATCAATTCAAGGACGACTGGAACTATCCGGTTGAGGGTCCCGACCCGCTGTCCGCGCCCATCGACGAGCTGCTCGCCGAGGTGACGAATATCCTCGCCAAGCAGGGTTTTAAAGCCGGGCGGGACGGACGTACCCGACAGACGACCGGCCTCACCTGGGATCGCGATTTGGCCACCGCGATCAACGCCTACGGAGAGCTCCACAACGCATACATCGAGACCTTGCGCGAGCTTGTGAAGACACGCAAGGAGAAAGCCAAGTCTGAAGCCGAAGCCCTCTGGGATCAGTCTTGACTGGCTGACGTTCGAGCGAGTAGGCGGGGCCCTCGCCCATCGGCCGGTGACAGATCGAGCCGGACCATCGAGGGTAAACACCGGAGAAGGCGGTGGGTCGTCGCCTCAGGACTGCCCCTGAGATTGAGGAAAGACGGGCAGTCGCCTGTCTCGGCCAGCCGCAGTCCCCGGCGACGGGTCGGGATCAGGGACGCTTTCTGAACTTTCCGAGACCAGGCCGACGCCCGGTTCGGAGCCAACCAACGAAAGGCAAGTGCGGTGCTAGCCGGCGCCGAAGCAAACGAATGGTGCCCAGAACTCGGGTGAGGCGTAGGGCTTGTCGGCCGCCACCGCTCCAGCACCCGCTGCGCCGCCCGCGGCGTCTCTTCTTCCGGGCCGATCGCCCGCCTGCTCACGCGTCCGATAGGCCTCCTCGATCTCCGGATGCGCGATCAGAAACTCCTGCTCTTCCTCTTCGTCGAGATCACGGAGCCAGAGCTGCGCCGAGCGCAGCGCGGCGGCCGGCGAAGCCCCCGACTCGAACATCTCTTCGCAGAAGCGGGTCATCAGCATCGCGGTGGCGATGTCGTCGACGGTCCACAGGCTTGCGACGGCGACCGAGCTACCGGCGGCGAGGAATGCCGCTCCCAGTGACAGGGCCTCGTGGGCCTGGAAGCCAAGTGAGGAAACAGCCGTCTCGCACGCGGAAATCACCGCAAGGTCGGCGGACAGTCCCAGGGTGACGAGCTCTGAGCCGGTCACGTCGCGGTCGGCGAGGCAGATGCGCGGCTCTTCGCTCTCATCAGACGAGAAGAGGGAGCCGCTGCCGTGACAGGCGAGATGCACGTGCGATGCGCTCGGAGCGGCGCGCTCCAGGAACCCGCTGGTGGCCTCGGCGCGAAACGCGCACTCGCGGGAGTCCTCGGCAAAGAGCTCAGCAATTTCTTGCACCTCGGCGCCCGCCGCCGGCAGATCGAGTTCCGGATCGCCGAGGTCTGGATTTCCGAGCGCGGCCAGGTAGGCCCCGCGCTCGCCGCGCTCGGCCGCGCGCTCGATACTGGCGCCCTGAAGGGTCGCCGAAGGGGCGCTGCGAAGCTCGAAGCGCTCGAGGAGCGCGATCTCCACGCCATCCTCCTCCCACCGGAATGCGTGCACCGGCGCGAAGGCCAAGGGCCCACAGAGGACCAGCGTCGCCTTCGCCGCGCCGAGCTCGGTGAGGAACTCGGCGATCGGCTTGGCCAAGGCCTTCCCGAGGGTTGCGGTCAGATAGGCGAGAGCGCGATCGAGGTGGTCGGGGTCGGAGTCGGGGTTCGAGAGAGCGGCCAGGTATCCGGCCGACTCCCCCGGGTTCTCCGGTTCGCGAAAGATCCTCTCGTAATCACCGAAAGCCGAGTGCATCAGCACCTCGAAGGCGATCGGCCGCTCAAGGAACTTGGTCTCCAGGTGGACCTCGCCGCCGGTACGGTGGGCGGCGAGGAGCATGGTCCCGTAGGGGCTCGGGTCGACATAGAGAAGCGGACAATTCTCCTCGACGGCGCCTGAGACGTCGGCGAGGGCGAAGCCGGTCCCAAACTCCTCGCGGCCGGAAATTTCCCGAATCGCGGCGATCACCCTCTGCAGGACGTAGGCGGCCTCGTGGGAATCGGCGCCGAGTGGCAGCGCGGCAAGGCTCGCCTGCGCGGCTTCGTAGTTCTCGCGAGCATCATCGGGCAGCAGTTCCAACTCGCCGTCGCCGACGCCGAGACGCCGGCGCAGCTCTCGAGTGCGGCCGTTCTCCAGGACGAGGAGCGCTTTCTCGGGGTCGCCGGCGCGGGCGATCGCGAACGCCGCCCAGCGCGGGAGATTGCCGGAGCGCTCTCCCTCGTCGATTCGGTCGGCGGTGGCAAAGCGGGCGTGAAACGCCAGCTCGGCCCCTTCGACGGCCTTCGTGAAGGCCGCGGCGGCCTCGTCCCACTCGCCCTTCTGGGCGAGCAGGTGGCCGAGCCGTCCGCCTGCATCCCGGGCGAGGCGCGGTTCGAGTCGGGCATCGACGTGGGCAACCGCGGTCCGGTAGAGCGCGATCGCTTCATCCTCGTCCTCGAAGTGATCAGCGACTTCGGCTAGGTCAGCCAAGGTGCGCCCAACCGTGTCGGGGTTCCGTCCCGGGTCGAGAAGCTCAAGACCCTTCTCTAGGTGCTCGCGGGCGAGTCCAAGACGTCTTGCCTCCTCTCCCTCAGGCGGCGCAGGGCGGCCCGGGCCGACGCTGACCCGCTCGCTTGCACGCTGTATTCGTCGTGCCTCGTCACGGTGCACCGCCCCGAGCGAGGACTGAGCAAAGCCGACGAGCCACTTCTCCTCGACCTGCTCTCCGGCCTCGATCAACTCGAGCAGTGGTCCTTCGGCGTCGCCGACCTCGGCTGCGCCGAGCGAGATCAGGTCGTTCTCAATCCCGCCGAGATTCAGCATGCTGTAGGCCCAGTCGACGGGATCGCGCTCCAGCGTTCGGTAGTTGAGCGAGTGGCGACAGAGATCGCGAGCCTCGATCAGGTTGTCGACTTTCTCGCCACGTTGGCGCACCTGAAGCGTGCGCGCCAGGTTCATCTCGCTCGTGGCGGTGGTCTTCGGATCTTCGGCGCGCCTTGCTTCCTCCAGGGCGTCGCGAAGCACACCGACGCCGATCTCGAAGTTTTCAGCCGGGTCGCCTTTCAGGCGCATGCTGACAAGGACGGCGAAATTCATCATCGCGCCAGCCCGGTCAGGCGCCGGCGTCGCCCGCACGACCTCTTCTACGTGACCGATCGCCTTCTCGGTGTTCTCGGCCCGGTCTCCGGCTTCCGCGTTTCGGTAGGCGGTCACCAGGCGCTCTCGGGTCTCGATCACCACCAGCCCGAGGCCGTCGGCGAGTGCCTGAGAGAGCACCTCCTCCCCGACCACGATCGCCTCGTCGTAGCGACGCTGATCGAGCAGCGAAGCAAGTTCTTCGGAGCCCGGCTCGATTGCCGTCAAGGCGCCTTGGAGCAGATCGCGGGCATCCGTGTAGGCCTCCCAGGCGCGCTCGGGATCCTCTGGCGCGAGCCGCACGAGAATGCCGATCGGCTCGAGATAGGGGCCCGCGTGGGGCAGATCCCGAGCAGTTTCAATGTGGGCCAGCACCTCCTGGGCGAAAAGCTCGGGTCGCTCCTGGACGAGCTCGGCGATGTCCTCTGCGTTGCTCGTCTCGGAGACCGCCTGGAGCAGCGACTCCAGGCTTTTCTGAAGCGCCTGCTCAGCACGTCGTTCAGCGCGTAGCCGCGCACCCTTGCCCATCTCAGCCTCAAATTATCCGCGGCCCAGCGATCCACGCAAAAATAGAGTTGGTACTTCACCTCGTGACCCGGAATCGACCCGACTGATCGAGTTAGGACCTGGCCGCTCGACCTGCAAGCCAAGTGCCGGAGGCCTCGGATCGGCGCACCGAAGGGCGGACACAATTCGGACACGCGGCACCCCTAACTCGCGGTCACTCCCGTCATCTGTCGTCACGGCAGAAGAGTTCGATTTGCAAGGGATTGATGTCCTCGAACGTCCCTTGTGGTCCGGGGGTTCCACGGTCGGGACTCATGAAGGAGATCCTCGGCAAGCTGATGGGGTTGTAGGCGAAGCGGAAGAGGTTGTTGTTCTCGGCGCCGCATCCACGTCGCGGGCGTTGAACGCCTCGTACGCGGCGCACAGCGTGCGCTCGTCGATCCTCATATGTGGG
>JASLJO010000109.1 GCA_030152505.1 Solirubrobacterales bacterium
CGATCGAGGAGATCGGCCTGCTGAAGATGGACTTCCTCGGCCTGCGCAACCTCGACGTGATCGAGGACGCGATCGACATCATCGAGCGCTCGCGCGGCGAGACCGTGGACATGGAGAAGATCCCGATCGACGACGCGAAGACCTACGGAATGCTGGCAAAGGGCGACTCGACCGGCGTCTTCCAGTTCGAGTCAGAGGGGATGCGGGACGCCCTGCGCAAGGTCGGGCCGACCGAGTTCGCCGACATCGTCGCCCTCGGTGCTCTCTACCGGCCCGGCGCGATGGCCTACATCCCCGCTTACGCGAAGGGCAAGAAGGACCCCTCGAGCGTGCGCTACCCCGACCCTCGCCTGCGGGCGATCACCGAGGAGACCCACGGCTGCGTCATCTACCAGGAGCAGCTGATGGAGATCGCCCGTTCGATGGCCGGCTTCTCCGGCGCCGAGGCGGACGACCTGCGCAAGGCGATCGGCAAGAAGAAGCGCGACCTGATGGCGACGATGAAGGACAAGTTCATGCAGGGTCTGGCCGCGTCGGGCACCGCGGCGAACGTCGCCCAGGACCTCTGGAAGCTGAACCAAGCGGCCGCCGACTATTCCTTCAACAAGTCCCACGCCGCCTGTTACGGGCTGATCTCCTACCGCACCGCCTACCTCAAGGCCAATTACCCGGCCGAGTACATGGCGGCGGTGATCTCCTCGGTGATGAACACCAAAGACAAGGTGCCCTTCTTCGTCAACCGTTGCGCGGAGATGGGGATAGACGTGCTGCCACCCGACGTCAACTCCTCAGATCACAGCTTCGTCGTTTCCGAGAACGCGATCCGCTTCGGCCTCGACGCGGTCAAGAACGTCGGCCACAGCGCGGTCGAGGCGATTCTCAGCGCTCGTGAAGAGAAGCCGATCGCCACGATCTGGGACTTCTGCGAGCGGGTCGACTCGCGGGCGGTCAACAAACGGGCGATCGAATGCCTGATCAAGTGTGGCGCCCTCGACTCGACCGGCGCGACTCGCAAAGGGATGCTGGAGGCGCTGCCGGCGGCGCAGTCGGCGGGACAGAAAGCGCAGGAGGACGCGCAGCTCGGCCAGGGCTCGATCTTCGACTTCGGCGATGGGGGCACGAGCGGGGGAGGAGATGCTGTCGCCGGCTCGCACCACCGGCCGCCGATCTCGGCGACCGAGTTCGAGCGCCGCGAACTACTGGCGCTGGAGAAGGAGACGCTCGGCACCTACCTCTCCTCGCATCCGCTCTCCGAGGTGCGTGAGGCGCTGCGGGCGCGGGTCGACTGTGGCCTCGCCGAGCTGACGGGCAAGCCGGACGGAGCCTGGGTGACCGTCGGCGGCATCGTTGCCGAGAGCAAGAAGATCCGCACCAAGAGCGGCAATCAGATGATGTTCGCGACGCTCGACGACGTCGAGGGCCAGGTCGAGATGCTGGTCTTCAAGGCCGACCAGGCCGAGAGCGCGGGGGCGATCGAGAACGACGCCGTCGTCCTCGTGCGCGGCCGCATCGATCACAAGGAGCGGGGCGAGACCAAGCTCGTCGTGCAGGAGGCCGAGCGCTTCGAACCCGATCTCGAGGAGATAGCGCAAGCGGACGCGGCGGCGCGCGCCCCAGCCGAGCCACTGCGCCTGACGATCGACGCCGCCAGCCTGCGCCGGCCCGGCATGTTCGACCAACTGAAGGAAGTCTTCGAGCACCACAAAGGCGAAGCGGACGTCCACCTCGCCATCCGCGGCGAGGACGGCCTACCGACCGAGGTCAGGCTCGGCGACGGCTACCGGGTCCGCCCGTCGAGCGGCCTGCGCGCCGAGTTGGACCAGGTGCTTGGCGTAGATGCGCTCGCTGCCTAGACTTTCTCTATGCCGGTAACGCGCCAGAAGACCGGGGAGTGTCGCCAGTGTCGCTCCTTCTGCGACAAGATGGTCGAGCCTCGTGGCTGCGTCGAAATGGGATGCCGCTTCCTCTACAGCGTCCTGGACGGCCTCACCGGCACCCAGTACGTCGGTTGCATGCAGGGCGTCTTCGGCGCCCGGGTCGAGCTCGACGCGGTCCTGCAGCCCGGTGGCTTCGGCGGCGTCAAGATGACCGGCAGGGCGCTACCTCACTGTCCCTTCTCGGTCGAGCGCGCCTACGTCGGCGACGGACCCGAGTACGACTGCGTCAACCGTCGCTTCTTCGACTGCAGCGACGCCGGCCCAGAGGGCCTGCGTGCCTTCGACCTCAGGGATCTTGCATCCGAGCCTCCGGGTGTCTGATTCGACATGATTCCGTGTAGGATCAGATCATGAGCGATTCTTCAGTGGTGGCGGAGGCAGAGCAGGTAGCGGCGAACGCAACGGAGGATGGTGAGCCCGGCGGCCCCAGGTTCACGCTCGAGCTGAACCAGGATCAGCAGGACATCCGCGACTGGGTGCACGGCTTCGCCGAGGGGGTCGTCAGGCCCGCGGCAGCGGAGTGGGACGAGCGCGAGGAGACGCCCTGGCCGGTGATCCAGGAGGCGGCCAAGATCGGCCTCTACAGCTTCGAAGCGCTCGGCCAGTTCTTTGCCGACGACACCGGCCTGACGCTGCCGATCGCCAACGAGGAGCTCTTTTGGGGAGACGCCGGCATCGGCATGGCGATCATGGGCACCTCGCTCGCGGTGGCCGCGATCTTCGGGCAGGGGACCCCGGAGCAGATGGGCGAGTGGATCCCGCAGTGCTTTGGCACCGCGGAGGACCCCAAGGTCGCCGCCTTCTGCGCCTCGGAGCCGGACGCTGGCTCCGACGTGGCGGCGATCCGCACCACCGCCAAGTATGACGAGGCCAAGGACGAATGGGTGCTGAACGGCCAGAAGGCCTGGGCGACCAACGGCGGGATCGCCGGGGTGCACGTGGTGATCGCCTCGGTGGACCGCGAGCTGCGCTCGCGCGGCCACGCCGCGTTCGTGATCCCACCCGGCACGCCCGGCTGCGAGCAGGGCGCCAAGGTGAAGAAGCACGGCCTGCGCGCCTCCCACACCGCCGACGTCCACCTCGACGACTGCCGCGTCCCAGGCTCATGCCTGCTCGGCGGCAAAGAGAAGCTCGACGAACGCCTGGCGCGCGTTCGTGAGGGCAAGAGCGCCAAATCGCAGGCGGCGATGCAAACCTTCGAGGCGAGCCGGCCGACCGTCGGCGCGCAGGCGATCGGCATCGCCCGCGCGGCCTACGAGTACGCGCTCGAGTACGCCAAGGAGCGACAGCAGTTCGGCAAGGCGATCATCGAGAACCAGGCGATCGCCTTCGCGCTCGCCGATATGAAGATGGAGATCGACGCCGCCCGCCTGCTCGTCTGGCGCGCCGCCTGGATGGGCCGCAGCGGCCACAAGTTCGAGAACGCCGAGGGCTCGATGTCGAAGCTGAAGGCGGGCGAGGTCGCCGTCTGGGCGACCGAGCGGGCGATTCAGATCCTCGGTGGCAACGGCTACACCCGCGAGTTCCCGGTCGAGCGGATGCACCGCGACGCCAAGATCTACACGATCTTCGAGGGAACCTCCGAGATCCAGCGCCTCGTCATCTCGCGGGCGATCTCCGGCATGCAGATCAGGTAGCGCGAGCCTTCAGTCCGGATTTGCGCAGCCGCTTCGCGGCCAGGACTTCCTTGCGATCCGGCCCTTTCTTCCTCGGCCCCGGCGTCTCCAGGGTAGCCGGCAGCCCCTCGAACCGCGGCTCCGAGAGGAAGGTGGCGAGACCGTGTTTGCCCATCTCACCCTTGCCGATGTTCGCGTGGCGGTCGCGGCAGGACCCGAGCGGGGCGGCGGCGTCGTTCACATGCAGGCAGCGAAGCCGCTCGATGCCGACCTTGGCATCGGCTTCATCGACGATCTCGCCGAGGTGCTCGGGGTCGGTGACGTCGTAGCCCTGGACGAAGAGGTGGCAGGAGTCGAGGCAGAGACCGAGCCTTGCGCCGCTCCCGGCGCGCTCGATCAGCTCGGCGGTCTGGTCGAAGTCGCGGCCGAGCAGGCCTTTGTGCCCCGCTGTCTGCTCGAGCAGCAGCGGGCAGCTCTCGCTGTCGTCGACGGCGGCGGCAATCACCTTGGCGGCCCGCTTCATCGAGGCCCCGAGCGGCTCGCCTTTCTGGGCGCCAGGGTGGAGGACGACGCCGTCGGCGCCGATCGCGTCGCCGATCCGCAGCGCGTGGGTCAGCGAGGCAAGTGATTTCTTGCGCAGCTCACCGTCTTTCGTCGCGCAATTGATCAGGTAGACCGCGTGGATCACCACCGCGTCGACCGGCGAGGTGCCCATCGCCTCGCGGAAGGCGGCGAAGTCCTCGTCCCCGTAGCGGGTCGGCCGCCACATCCGTGGGCTCTGGTTGAAGATCTGGATCGATTCGCAGCCAAGCTCGGTGCCGCGCTCGATCGCGTTTGGGAGGCCCCCGGCCGTCGAGACATGCGCTCCGATCAACATCGGCGTGAACTCTATGGAGCGGACGGAGAGATCGGCGCGCCTAGACTCAGAAAGATGCCCCAGCCTCGCGTCGAGTTCCTCTGGTGGAGCGGCTGCCCGTCGTGGCAGCGGGGTATCGCCGAGTTGCGCGGTGCGATGAGCGAGGCCGGTCTCGACCCGGGCGCGATCGAGCTGCACGAGATCAAGACCGAGGACGACGCTGACCGCGAG
>JASLJO010000164.1 GCA_030152505.1 Solirubrobacterales bacterium
GGTCATCGGGGCAGGTTACTCACGTGTTACTCACCCGTTCGCGGCTTGGCCCCAGGGCAAGCCCTGGTTCGTCGCACCACTTGCATGTGTTAAGCACGCCGCCAGCGTTCGTCCTGAGCCAGGATCAAACTCTCCGTGAAGAGTACTTCTACAGAGAGATGCCATGCCTGGCAGGCCATCGGGTACACAAACTCGATGGCCGGCATGACGGGTAAATCAGACCACTCGGCACGCTGACGAGCCGAGTGGATCGGGCTCAAACAATCCACAGACCCGAGGGTCCGCGGAGTGCACGCTGCTCAGTTTTCAAAGACCGCTGCGCCTCTGACAACGGCGGTACTCGCCGTCGTTTGCGCATGGGACGGCACAGGGCCAATCCCAGAGGGACGCGGGAGTATAGCGCCGTGGCGGTGCTTTGCCTAGTGCCCGGGCTGAGCACCCGCGTGCCTGCTCAGGCGTCGCCGCGCAGGCGGCGGAAGCGGCGCTTGCCGACCTGCAGCACGCGCCCCTGCAGGGCCGCGGGCTCCAAATCGAGCGTATCCGCGGGGATCGGCTCCCCATCGAGCTTGACGCCACCCTGGCCGAGCAGGCGGCGGGCCTCGCTGGAGCTAATCGCGAAGGTGGCCGCTATCAGCTGAGGAAGGTGGACCGAGTCGCCGTTCTCGCCGAGGAAGCCGGCGAGGTCGACCTCCTCGATCTCCTCCGGTGCCTCATGGCGGACGAAGAGACGGTCGAAGTGCGCCTCCGCTCCGCCGGCGGCCGCCTCGCCGTGAAAGCGGGCGACGAGTCTCCTGCCGAGCTCGCGCTTTGCCTCGTTCGGCCGGCCGGCCGGAACGTCGCTGCCGAGCAGGAGGCGGAAGTACTCGGGCATCGCCTCATCGGGGATGCGCATCAGCTTGCCGAACATCTCCTCAGGGGGATCGGTCACGCCGACGTAGTTGCCGAGCGACTTGCTCATCTTCTGGACGCCGTCGATGCCGACGAGGATCGGCATCGTCAGGATCGACTGCGGCTTGCGCCCATAGGAGGTCTGCACGTCCCGGGCAAAGAGCAGGTTGAACTTCTGGTCGGTCCCCCCCAGCTCGACATCGGCCTCGACCGCCACCGAGTCGTAGCCCTGCAGCAACGGGTAGAGCAGCTCCAGCGCGGCGATCGGCGTGCCGGCCGCCATCCGCCTCTGGAAATCGTCGCGCTCAAGCAGCCTGGCCACCGTGGTCTGGGCCAGCAGGCCGAGCAGCGCCTCTGGCTCCATCCGCAGCCACTCGCTGTTGAAGCGGACCTCGGTGCGCTCGCGGTCGAGGATCTTGAAGGCCTGCTCCTGGTAGGTGGCTGCGTTGGCCTCGATCTCCTCGGGCGACGGAAGCGGCCGCTGGGCCGAGCGACCGCTCGGGTCACCGACTCTTGCGGTGAAGTCGCCGATGATGAGAACGACCTGATGGCCCACATCCTGAAATTCGCGCAGCTTGCTCAGCACGACCGTGTGACCGAGGTGGATGTCGGCCGTGGTCGGGTCGATTCCGAGCTTGACGCGCAGCGGTCGACCCGCGTCGACCTGCTTGGCGAGCGTCCCTTCGGGCAGTACGTCAACTGCGTTTCTGGTCAAGTCGGTCAGGGCCGCAATGCTAGACTGCCGCCTCCGCTCGGCGGGTCGAGCCCGTGCCGAGCTTCGACCTTTCGATGGCGGCCATTGGACTAAAGCCCCGCCGGCCGGGCGGCGCAACTCCGTCGCCCCCACCGGCAGCACCTCCGAGCGGGCGCACGCGCCCGCGGCTGAAGAAGCTGCGCATCCTCTTCGTCCTGCTGGGCCTCAGCGTCCTCGCCGTCGTCTCGATGGTCTTCGGCATGATGATGGCCGTCTCTCAGGATCTGCCTGCGATCTACAACTTCGCCCAGTACAAGGCGTCCAAGAACAGCGAGGTCTTCGACGCCTCGGGCGAGCCGATCGGCACGCTGACCAGCAACCAGAACAAGATCCTGCTCACCTCGGGCCAGATCTCGCCGAACATCAAGAACGCGGTGGTCTCGATCGAGGATTCGCGCTTCTACGAACACAGCGGCGTCGACTTCCAGGGCATTGGGCGAGCGCTGGTCAAGGACATCCTCAGCCAGAGCGCCGCTCAGGGCGCCTCGACGATCACCGAGCAGTTCGTCAAGAACGCGCTCGAAGCCGAAGGTAGCCGCACGGTCTTCGAGAAGTTCCGTGAGGCCGCGCTCGCCTACCGGCTCGAGCGCCACTGGAGCAAGGACAAAATCCTCACCGAGTATCTCAACACGATCTACTTTGGCGAGGGCGCCTATGGGATCGAGGCCGCCGCCCGCACCTACTTCGGCAAGGCGCATCCCGGTTGTGGGACCTCGACCGAGCCCTGCGCCTCGGTGCTCGAGCCCTGGGAGGCGGCGACCCTCGCCGGGATCATCGCCTCGCCCTCGGCCTACGACCCGAAGATCTACCCCGAAAACGCCCTGGCACGGCGCAACATCGTCCTGGAAAAGATGTACGAACAGGGCTACATCACCGATACGCAGTTCGAGGAAGGCACCCAGCAGGCGTTACCGGCCCCGAGCGACGTCGAGCCGCCGAGGCTCGACTCGAAGGCTCCCTACTTCACCTCCTGGCTGCGCCAGCAACTGGTCGACCGCTACGGCGCCGCAAAGACCTTCTTCGGCGGCCTCAAGGTCAAGACGACGCTCGATCTGCGGCTGCAGAACGCGGCTGAAGAAGCGGTCAATTCCTACCTCGGCTATCTGCCCCCCACCGCCTCGGTGGTCGTGCTCGACAACAAGAACGCCGGCGTCAAGGCGATGGTCGGCGGGCCGAACTTCGAGACCAAGCCGTTCAACCTGGCGACGCTCGGCCACCGACAGCCGGGCTCCTCGATCAAGCCCTTCACGCTGATCACCGCATTGGAAGAGGGCATCTCGCCTGAAACGGTCTATGAATCCGCGCCGCAGGAATTCCACTTCGGCAAGCACGGTCGGGAAACGTTCGTCGTCAACAACGACGAGGACTCCTACCTCGGCTCCTGCAGCATCATCTGCGCGACGACCTACTCCGACAACTCGATCTACGCGCAACTGGCGCTGGAAGGGTTGCAGGGCAAGACGATCGCGGACCGCACCCGCTCGATCGCGGCGACGATCCACGAGATGGGCTATCGCGACCCAATCTCGACCAACCCGGCGATGGTCCTCGGCGGCTTGAAGGAAGGCGTGACGCCGCTCGGCTGGGCCTACGCCTACATGACGCTTGCCAACAACGGCGATCGCGTCAGCGGCACCCTCGCCCCCGAGCCCGGGGACAGCCCGGTGGCCTACACCCAGGTGGACGACCAGGACGGCCATACGATCAGGGGTGGCGACAACGATTCGACCCACGAACAGGTGCTCGACGAAGGCACGGCAGAAGAGGCCAAGGGCATCCTCGAAACGGTCGTCAGCAGCGGCACCGGCACGCACGCCAACATCGGCGCCAGCGGTCAGTGGGGCAAGACGGGGACGACCGAGAACAACGGCGATGCCTGGTTCTGCGGCGCGACGGAAGAAGTCACCGCCTGCGTCTGGGTCGGCTACGCCGACACGGTGACGCCGATGACGACCCTCTACAACGGCGGCCCGGTGATGGGCGGGACCTTCCCGGCGCTGATCTGGGCCAGCGTGGTCTCGGCCTGGGAAGGCATCAAGGCAGACCGGGCGGCGGAAAGCGCGAGCGAAAAGGCGGCGAAGTCGGATGGCTCGAGCGGGTCGGACGGCGAAGGAAGCTACGTCCCGGTTCAGCCGTCGACCGAATCGGCCCCCGAAGTGAGCGAAGCGTCGCCTGAAGTCGAAGCCGCCCCGGAAGTGGAATCGGCACCCGAAGCATCACCGGAAGAATCACCGGAATCGGGCGGCGGCGGCGGGATCACCGCCGGTTAGATCGCGGCCGGCCTGGGGCGCGATACATACGGGCTGTTGGAGAGGCTGAAGCGCCATGGGCGGTCGACCGCTTTGGTGATGCCCACGCGAGGGCCGCTCACCACCTCCCCCTGCAGATCTGACTCTGGCGGCAGGATGACGAAGGGGTCGACGCTGAGGTCGGTGTCGTTGGCATCCAGGCCGATGCCCAAGGCCTCGGTGAGCTTGCCCGGTCCTGAGCAGAGGTCGGTATCGGGGCGCTCGCCGCGGCGCGAGCGCATCTCCGCCAGGCCGGCGGTTGGCTCGAGCGCACGGATCAGCACCGCTGCCGCCTCGCCCTCCGGCTCCGCGACGGCATTGAGGAGGCTGTGGATGCCGTAGGAGAGGTAGACGTAGGCGCGCCCGGGCGGTCCGAACAGCGTCGCGGTTCGCTCGGTGAGTCCGACGTAGGCGTGGCAGGCCGGGTCGTCGCGCTCGTAGCTCTCGGTCTCAACGATCGTGCCGCCGCAGCCCCCGTAGAAGAGGTGGCAGCCGATCATCTCGCGGGCGACGACGTGGACACTGCGGGCGAAGAAGGCGACGTCGAGACGATCCTGAGCGGGCGCCCTCGCCCTCACAGCCGTTCCTCGGCGGTCTGCTCGCCGACCTCGCGCAGCGTCTCCCGGGCGCGCTCGAGTTGCCGCTGCAGGGCCTCGGAGCCGGTCCCGCCCTCGATCCGCTTCGACTCCAGCCAGCTCTCGCGTCGCAGCACGTCGTAGAAGGAGCCGTCGAGGTGCTCGCTGCGCCGCTTCAGATCCTCCTCGCTCAGCTCCGAGAGTGAGACGCCGCGCTCGACCGCGTCGCGGACGAGGCCACCGACGATCCCGTGTGCCTCGCGGAACGGTACCCCCTTGCGCACGAGCAGGTCGGCGACCTCGGTCGCCGCAAGCATCTCATCGCCGGATGCCTGCTCGAGCCGCTCACGGTGGAAGACAATCCCGGCGAGCATCCCCTCGGCGGCGTCGAGGCAGGACTCGACCGTGTCGATCGCGGCGAAGAGCGGCTCCTTGTCCTCCTGCATGTCCTTGCCGTAGGTGAGCGGCAGCGCGTGCATCGTTCCCAGTAGAGACAGGT
>JASLJO010000192.1 GCA_030152505.1 Solirubrobacterales bacterium
AGCGGGGAGGCTCCGGGAGGCCTCCCCGCTGTTGCTCCGGGAGGCCTCCCCCCAACCCTCTCAACCCTTGTCTGCTCCGGCATCCTCCCGGCTGAGCTCGACGAGGTCGCCGTCGCCTTCGCCAAGTCCGGTTTCGCCGAGGCCGAACGCCGCCACGAGGGCGACTGGGCGGCGCTGCTGCTCCGTCGCACCTAGGGGATATGTTTCCCGCAATGCTGGCGACGATCGTGGATCCGGGCTACAAGATCGCCCTCTTCCTCCACATCCTCGCGGTCGTACTCGCTTTCGGTCCGACCTTCGGCTACGGGTTCTTCGTTGCCGCGGCGGAGGGGAGCGCTCCGCGAAGCGTGCCGACGGTGCTGCGCGGTGTGCAAATGGTCGATCGCTATCTGGTTCAGCCGGGACTTATCGTCCTGTTGCTGGCCGGGATCTACCTGTTGGCCGATGGGCCCTGGGATGCGAGCGATGCGTTCATAAGCGTTGGGTTCCTCGCCATCATCGTCCTCTTCGGGCTCTCGCACGCGTTCTTCCGTCCGCAGACGGCCAAGGCGCTTCAGCTGGCTGAGCGCGATCTCGGCTCCGGCGACACGCTCAGCCCTGAGTACGAGGGTGTCTCGAAGAAGTTGGCCGGCGTTGGCAAACTCGCCGGCCTGATCGTCGTCGTGGCGGTCTTCTTCATGGCTTACAAACCCTTCCTCTAGAGCCGCGATCCTGGACGCCTCCCGTCCGATCGCGATGTTCGACTCCGGGGTCGGCGGCCTCACGGTGCTGCACGAGTGTCTGGTTTCACTGCCAGAGGAGGACTTCGTCTACCTCGGCGACACGGCGATGTTCCCCTACGGCACGCGCGACCCCGAGCGATTGCGGGAGCGGATTCGGGCGATCTCGACGCTGCTCCTGCGTGGCGGTGCCAAGCTGCTGGTGATCGCCTGCAACACGGCGACTTCGATCGGCGAGGAGGTGGCGCGGGAAGTGGCCGCTGGGTACGGCGTCGAGGTTGTCCCGGTGGTCGAGCCGCAGGCCGAGATTGCCGCCGCGATCACCGACAGCGGCCGGGTCGGCGTGCTCGCCACGCCGAACACCGTCGCCAGCGGCGCCTACCGGCACTCGCTCGAAAACCAGGGCCGGGCGCTTGAGGTGACCGAGGTCGAGGCGCCTGACCTCGCCCCCTTCATCCAGGATGGCTCGCCCTTCGACCAGGCCGTCGTCGACATGGCTCGCGCCTACTGCGCCCCCCTCAAGCGCGCCGAAGTCGACACGTTGATCCTCGGCTGCACGCACTACCCGCTGGTGGCGCCGATGCTTCAGCGCGTCCTCGGCCGCGACGTGCGCTTGGTCAGCGGCGGGCACGCCGTGGCCGCGGCTGTACAGCGCACCCTCGAGCGCGCCGGTCAGGCGCGTCTCCCTGACGGCGAAGGTGAGTACCGCTTTCTCTGCAGCGGCGATGCCGAGTCCTTCCGCGAGCTCGGCACTCGCTTTCTGCAGATGCCCCTCGGTGAGGTGGAGCAGGTCGACGTCTCTGGCCGGTGCTGAGCATTTGCCTTAGAGAATTTCAGATCTGGTCGCTTCTCCACCCATATGCGCGCCGCCGCCTGGGAGCGTTCCGAGCATGAACTCGACCGACGCAGCAATTCAGTCTGGCAATACCGTATATACTCCTGACGTGGCCAAGGTGATGATCTCCATGCCCGACGACCTTCTGGATCGGCTCGACGCCCAGGCTCGCGCCGGCCGCGAGACGCGCAGCGGCTTCCTGCGGCGGCTGACCGAGCGCGAGCTGGAAAGCTCGCAGACGCGGGAACGCGAGGAGCTCGAAGAGCTCCTCGACAAGGCGACCGCTCCCATGGGCGGCGACGCTGCCCGGCTGATTCGTGAAGACCGTGAATCGCACTGATGCGCTTCTGGTCGACGCAAGCGTCTGGATAGCCGCTCGCGATCCAGAGGATCGATTTCGAACGGCCGCGCGAGCGCTCGTGCTCGACACCGCCAGGCCGCTCGCCGCGCTGGACCTCACCTTCTACGAGGTGGCAAACGCGATGGGGGCGAGGAAGCGGCAACTGGACGAAGCGCGTCATCTGCTGCGATTGCTTGCACGGCGATGTGGCGAGCAGGTGGTGTCCATCGACGTCGACTTGACGGAGTCGGCGCTCGAAATCGCCGCCGAGCACGGCCTCACCGCCTACGACGCCGCTTATGTCGCGGCTGCGCGGCGGCACGACTGGACCCTGGTCAGCGCCGATATCGCCGACCTCGTCTCCAGGGGGCTGGCGGTGGCACCGGACGCCGCCGACTACCCTTTAGGCCGATGAGCGTTCTCGAGCAGGTGCAGGCTGACGTGCGCACGGCGATGAAGGCCGGCGAGCGCGAGCGTGCCGCGGCGCTGCGGATGATCGTCGACTCGCTTCAGCAGGACGCCAAGCTGGGTGAGGGTGACGAGGTCGCCGTGCTGCAGCGCGAGCGCAAGAAACGGCTCGAGGCGGCGGACGCATACAGCGAGGCGGATCGCGTCGAGCAGGAGAGTGCCGAGCGCTTCGAGGCGGAGTTGATCGAGGCCTACCTGCCGGCCCAGCTCAGCGACGACGAGCTCACCGAGCTGGTCGAAGCCGCGATCGCCGAGTCCGGCGCCTCCGAGCAGCGGCAGATGGGCCAGGTGATGTCGGCGCTCATGCCGAAGGTCGGCGGACGCGCCGACGGCAAGCGGGTCAGCGCGGCGGTGCGAGAGAAGCTTGGCTCGTAGACAGCTGACCCTCGACAACAGCGTGGCCGCCGAGCTGGCGGGCTCGGAGGACGCCGTGCTGCAGGCGCTGCGGGGCCGGCTCGACTGTGACTTCCACCTGCGCGGCAACGTCCTCACCCTGGACGGCGACGCCACCGATGTGCAGACCGCGGCCACGGTGGTCGACGAGCTGGTCGACCTGATCGAGCAAGGGCATGAGGTTGCGCCGGGAACGATCGAAGCGGTCACCGGCGCCATCGATGCGCACGAGAGCCCGGCCGAGATCCTCGAGGACGTCGTTTGGCGTCACCGCAACACCAAGGTCGCGCCGAAGACGCTCAACCAGAAACGCTACGTCGATTCGATCCGCCGCCACACGATCACCTTCGGCGTCGGTCCGGCAGGCACCGGCAAGACCTTCCTCGCGGTGGCTATGGCCGCACACGCCCTGGCGGAGCGGGAGGTGCAGCGGATCATCCTCACCCGGCCGGCGGTCGAGGCAGGCGAGCGGCTTGGTTTCCTGCCCGGCGACATCCAGGCGAAGGTCGATCCCTATTTACGGCCGCTCTTCGATGCGCTCTTCGACATGCTCGACCCCGACCGCGTCAACGGCTACTTCGAGCGCGGCGTGATCGAGGTCGCGCCGCTGGCCTTCATGCGCGGCCGCACCCTGAACGATTCATTCGTGATCCTCGACGAGGCGCAGAACACCAGTCCGGAGCAGATGAAGATGTTCTTGACCCGGCTCGGCTTCAACTCGCGCATGGTGGTGACAGGGGACGTGACCCAGATCGACCTGCCGACCGACCAGCGCTCCGGCCTGGTCGTCGTCCGCGACATCCTCGACTCGGTCAAGGACATCGACTTCATCACCTTCGGCGGTGAGGACGTCGTCCGCCACAAGCTGGTTCAGCGCATTGTCGCC
>JASLJO010000193.1 GCA_030152505.1 Solirubrobacterales bacterium
CTCCGCCGGGGGTGGCCCCGGCGGAGCTGCGGCCAAGCTCTCGCAAGCACACCAAACGGCGCGACGCGCTCGCGGTCCAACACCACTACGACGTCTCCAACGAATTCTTCGCCCTTTTCCTCGACGAGTCGATGACCTACAGCTGCGCCTTCTTCGCCGAGGGCGCCGGGACGCTGGAGGAGGCGCAGGAAGAGAAGCTCGACACGGTTGCCCGCAAGCTGTCCCTGAAGGAGGGCGATCGTGTGCTCGACGTCGGCTGCGGTTGGGGCAGCTTCCCGCTGCGCGCGGCGACGAAATACGGCGCCGAGGTGGTTGGAATCACCCTCTCACCACCCCAGGCGGAGCGGGCCCGACAGCGCGCCGAGGAGGCCGGCGTCGCCGACCGAGTTGAGATTCGCGTAATGGACTACCGCGACCTGGCCGGCGAGCGCTTCGACGCAATCGCCTCGATCGGCATGGTCGAGCACGTCGGCGAGGAGCAGATCGACGTCTACGCGCGCACGCTGGCGGGGCTGCTGGAGCCCGGCGGGCGACTGCTGAACCATGGCATCGCCCGCCTGCGCCACACCGACCCCGACGCCGGCGCCTTCTCCGAGCGCTACGTCTTCCCCGACGGCGAACCGATCCACCTCTCCCGCGTCCTGCTGGCTTTGGAACGGGCCGGCTTCGTCACCCGCCACGTCTCCGAGCACGGCGCCGACTACGCCGAGACCCTGCGCCACTGGGCCCGCCGGCTGGACGAGAACCTCGACGAAGCGATCAAGCTGGCGGGACCCGAACGGGTCCGCGTCTGGCGGCTCTACCTCCGCGCGGCCCGCAACGGCTTCGAGTCCGGCTTCCTGTCGATCTACCAGGCTCGCTGCTCGCTGGCCTGAGAGGCGATCCCGGCAGGGAAACCACGCTCCACCGACTCGAGGGCCCAATCGGCTTCCGCGTCCTTTAGCTGATTGACGGAATAGCTGCCGGTCGCAACACCAACCACTTTGATTCCAGCTCCGTGGCCTGCGCTGACGTCCCGTGGCGTGTCACCCACAGATATGCAGGAGCTGTCCTGGAGCGTGCCTCCGGATATGAGCTTGGCGCGGCGCAGGGCGGCCTTGGTGACCTCGGTGCGGTCGGGGGAGTCGGAGCCGTAGCCGCCGAAGGAGAAGAAGCGGTTCAGCCGGCCGCGGGCGAGCTTGATGTGGGCGGCGGCCTCGATGTTGCCAGTGACCAGGCCGAGAAGGAGGCCGGCGTCGATCAAGCGGTCGAGCAGAGCCTCGATGCCCGGCATCACCCGGTAGCCGTCGGACTCGGCGACGGCCTCGGGCAGATGCTTGAGATAGGCGGCGATCGCCTTCGCCCGCTCCACGGCGCTGCCCTCGCGGCCGATCACCTCGCTGAAGATGATCCTGACGATCTCGGGATCGGTCATGCCGGCGTCGGTGTGCTCGGCGACATTCGCTTCGACGCCGTAGAGCTCCTCGAAGCCGCGCTGCCAGGCGACGCCCCCCGCGCCACCGGTCACGAGGAGGGTTCCATCGATGTCAAACAGCACCGCTTGGGGAGAGTCGGCCATCACTCCCCCAGCAGTTCGCGTTGGCTCAGCCAATAGAGCAGGCCGAGGGCCGGCAGGACGACGATCGCGGCGATGACGAAGACGACCAAGACGGCGTCCAGCGTCGGGCCGGGCGCGGCCGCCTGGTCGATCCGCAGCGAGGTCGGCAGCAGGTAGGGGAACTGGGCGACGCCCCAGCCCCAGATCACCGCGACGACCGCGCCGGCGGCGAACGGGCGCAGACCACGGCGGCCACGGCCGAGCAGCAGCCCAAGCACCCCGAAGCCACAGAGGATCGAGACGATCACCAGGGGAAGGCCCTCGACGATCAGGCGGTCGTAGACGTAACGGGCTTCGGAGTGGAGCGCAATCAGACCGAGCATGGCGATGATTCCGGCGACGATGCCGGCGGCGAGAGCGCGACTCGAGAAGTAGCCCTCCATCTCCTTGTCGTCAACCCGATGCGAATCGGCGACGAGGAAGATCGCCGCCAGATAGGCACCGCTGGCGACGAAGAGCCCCCCGGTCAATAAAGGCAGCGGCTGCAGCCAGCTGGAGAAGGCGTCGCCGTTGCCGTCGGCAGGCACGTGGCCCGCGGCGATCGCGCCGACCACCGTCCCCATGAAGAAGGGCGTCAGCACCGAGGAGAGGGCGAAGGCGGCGCCCATCGCCCGGCGGTACTCCAGCCGCTGTACCGACTTGCGGAAGGCGAAGCCCGCCCCGCGCAGGACGATGCCGAGCGCCGCCAGGGCGATCGGCACATAGAGCGTCGACATGATCGCGGCGAAGGCTTCGGGGAAAGCGGTCCAGAGGACGACGAGGATGAAGATCAGCCAGACATGGTTTGCCTCCCAGACGGGGGTCAGCGAGCGCTGGATCCGCATCCGCGGCCGCTCGCCCCGCTCGGCGTCGCCCGCGATCAGGTCCCAGAGGCCGCCGCCGAAGTCGGCCCCGCCGAAGAGCGCATACAAGGTCGCTCCGGTCCAGAGGATCGCCGCCGCGACGTCGGCGCGGCTCATCCGGGTGCCTCCTGCGGGCCGTAGGGGACTTCGGCCTCATCTGCCCCGCCCTCGCCCTCGGCGCGCCAGCGGCGCGACATCGCGCGCAGGACGAGGACCGCGCCGGCGCCGAGGCCGGCGTAGAGGACCAGCACGCCGGCGAAGGCGAACCAGATGCCCTCGGCCTCGGTGACCGCTTCGCTGGTGCGCATGTAGCCCTGCACGATCCAGGGCTGGCGGCCGACCTCGGTGACGATCCAGCCGAACCAGAGGGCGAGGATCGCCCCCACCCCTGAGACCGCGACGGCGCGCAGGAACCAGGGCGTGCGCGGGATGTCGCGCCGTCGCCACCAGACGAAGCCGAGCCAGGCGGCAAGGCCCAGCAGCGCCGTGCCGATTCCGACCATCGCGTCGAAGGCGAGGTGGAGCAGCGTGTTGGCCGGCGGCCGTTCGTCGGGCGGGATGTCCTCGAGGCCGGTCACCTCGGTGTCGGCGCTGAAGCCGACGAGGTAGGAGTCGAGGTCGGGGATCGGGATCGCCGCCCTGACCCCGTCGGAGGTGCAGATGCCGCCGACGTACTCGGTCTGTTCGGGCCCCGATTCCTGGATGCACTCCATGCCGGCGAACTTGGCCGGCTGATGGTCGGCGACTTCGCGCGCCGCCGTGTCGCCGACGAAGAGCTGGATCGGGGTGGCGATGCAGGCGACGGTGAGCGGGATCAGCAGACCAAGCCGGTGCAGGCGGTCGCGCCGCCCGCGCAGCATCCCGACCGCGTAGATCGAGGCGACGAGGAAGCCGACGACCATGTAGGCGGCGAGGATCATGTGCGGCACCTCGTAGTGCCAGGCCGGGTTGAAGATCACCTTGAGCGGCTCGGTTTCGACCACCTTGCCGGCGGCGTCGAGGGCGAAGCCCTGCGGGGCGTTCATCCAGGAGTTGGCGGTGACGACCGAGAAGGCGCCGCCGATGCCGGTGATCACCATCGGCACGCCGTACCAGAAGTGCGCCCAGCCGCTCAGCCGCTTCCAGCCGTAGATGTAGATCGCGAGGAAGATCGCCTCGGTGAAGAAGAAGAGACC
>JASLJO010000222.1 GCA_030152505.1 Solirubrobacterales bacterium
CGCCGCGCCGCCGCTCGACGTGGCAGTGGACGCGACTGCGGTTGGCGTCCGGCCCGGCGACGCGGATGCCGCGCCGGCGCGCCTCGTGGACCAGCGCGTCCGGCGGGTAGAAGCCCATCGGCTGCTCGTTGAGCAGACCGCAGAGAAACTCCGGCGCGTAGTAGACGCGCAGCCACGCCGACTGGTAGGCGAGCAGGCCGAAGGCGGCCGAGTGCGCCTTGGGGAAGCCGAAGCCGGAGAAACCCTGGATCTGCCGCCAGACCCGCTCCGCCGTCTCCAGCGGCACCTCGTTCCCCACCGCCCCGACCAGGAAGCGGTCGTGGTGCTCCTCGATCGCCGCCTCGGAGCGCTTGCGGCTCATCGCCCGCCGCAGCCCCTCCGCCTCAGCCGAGGAGAAGCCGGCCAGCGCCATCGCCACCTCGATCACCTGCTCCTGGTAGACGATCGTGCCGAGCGTGTCGTGCAGCACGGGCCTCAATAGGTCGTGCTCAAAGGGAATCTCGAAGCCCGGGTCCTCGCGCAGGCGCTTGCGCCTCTCGATGTATGGATGGACGGCACCGCCCTGAATCGGACCGGGGCGAACCAGCGCCACCTGCACGGTGAGGTCGTCGAGGGTGCGCGGCCGGGTGCGCGGCAGCATCTGCATCTGGGCGCGGCTCTCGATCTGGAAGACGCCGGTCGTCTGCGCCGCGCGGATCGATTCGAAGGTCTCGGCATCCTCGAAGTCGATGCGCGAGAGGTCGACGCGCTCGCCGCGGGTGCGGCCAATCTCCTCGACGCAGCGCTCGACCGCCGAGAGCATCCCCAACCCGAGCAGGTCGATCTTGAGGAAGCCGGCGTCGGCGCAGGAGTCCTTGTCCCACTGGACGATCTGCCGCCCCTCCATCGCCGCCGGCACGACCGGGCAGACGTCGAGCAGCGGCCGGGTCGAGATCACCATCCCGCCCGGGTGCTGGGAGGCGTGGCGGGGCAGGCCCATGATCTCCGCGGTGAGGCCGATCAGCACCTGCCAGCCGTGCGAGGCGGCTCGCGCGGCGCCGATCGCGGCGACAACGTCGCGCTCGATCTCGTCGCTGCTCTCGTGGAAGCCGACCGTCTTCGCCACCCGATCGATCTCCTCCGGCGGCAGCGCCAGCGCCTTGCCCAGGTCGCGCACGGCGCCGCGCGGACGGTAGGTGGGGAAGGCGGCAACGAGGGCGGAGCGGTCGGCGCCGTAGCGCTCGTGCACGCGCGGGATCAGCACCTCGCGGACGTCGCGGGGAAAGTCGAGGTCGATGTCGGGCATCGCCGCCACTTCGTCGTTGAGGAAGCGGCCGGCGAAGAGCCCGTTCTTTACCGGATCGATGTGGGAGAGGCCGGTGAGGTAGCAGACGATCGAGCTGACGCTGGAGCCACGGCCCCGGCCGGGCGGCAGGGCGGCGCGGGCCGACTCCGGCCCACGCACCTCGAGCGCCACCTCGCGGGCGAGCTCGAGCAGGTCGCGGTGCAGGAGGAAGAAGCCGGCGAGGCCGAGCTTGCCGATCGTCGCCAGCTCGGCCTCGAGGCGGCTCGCGGCTTCGGCCCGACGGCGGGAGGGGGCATCGCCGTAGCGCTCGGCCAGCCTCACCTCGCAGAGCCCCCTCAGCTTGCAATCGGCGGCCGGGTCCTCTGAGCCGGGATAGCGATATCCCAGCTCGGCTGTGAGGTCGAACTGGAGGCGCTCGGCGAGGCGCAGGGTCTCGGCGACCGCCTCGGGGTGCTCGGCGAGGCGCTTGGCCATCGCCTCGGACGAGGCCAGGGCGAAACTCGCGTTGCCGCGCCGCCGCGGCTCGCTCGCCTCGAGCGTCGTCCCCAGGCGAATGGCGACAAAGGCGTCCTGCAGGTGGGCACGGCCGCGCGCATGGGAGTGGACGTTGCCGGTCGCCACGCAGGGGACGCCGAGGCGCTCGGCGAGCCCGACAAGCCAGCCATTGCGGGCGCGGTCGTGGCGCCAGTAGGGACGCTGCAGCTCGACCCGGAAGTGGTCACGACCGAAGGCGGCGAGCAGGCGCCGGGCCAGAGCCGTCGCGCCGGCCGGGTCGCCCCGCGCCCAGGTCCCGGCAACCGCTCCATCGCCGGCACAGCCGGACAGGCACACCAGACCCTCGGCATGCGCTTCGAGCTGCTCCAGCTCCAGTGCCGGCTGACCGGCCGTGCGGCCGGTGGTGTCGCGGGTATGCGCATGGGCTTTGGTCAGCAGCTGACAGAGGTTGCGATATCCGACGGGGTCTTCGACCAGGAGAGTGAGGTGAGCGCCGCCGACCGTCAACTCCGCGCCGGTGATCGCGCGGACTCCGAACCCCCTGCACGCGTGCGCGAACTCCATCGAGCCCCAGAGCCCGTCGTGATCGGTGAGGGCGAAAGCGGGGTAGCCGGCTTCGGCCGCGGCGGCGGCCAGCTCCATCGGCGTCGAGGCGCCGTCGAGGAAGGAGAAGGCCGAGTGGGCGTGCAGCTCTATGTACGGGACGCTCACGCCGGTCCTCAGGCGCGCTGCCGGAACCAGCGCCCGCGGCTGTCGCGGAAGACGACGAGGTCGCTGCCGTCGATCAGGGCGAGCTCGAAGTAGTGGCGCCAGAGGCGCCGCGGCGTCCACCAGCGGTCCTCGACGACCCACTCCTCGCGCACCGCGACCACCTCGACTCCGCCGACCGCGAGCGGCACTCCTTCCGGGTCGACTTCGACCACCGCCGGCCGCGGTGCGTAGAGGCGCCGGATGTCCGGCCTCATGAGGATGCCTCCCGCTTCGCTCCCGGCGCGAAGAACCAGATATGCACGCTTGGTCGCTCTGCGCTCACCGGGACGGCACGGGGTACGGCGTCAGCAGATCGCGGCGCTCGGGGACGCGGGAGGAGGAGTCGACCGGCAGCACCCTCAACAGCGAGTCGGCGCCCTGGGCGGCGCGGACCTCGAGCAGGGCGGCGGCGAGGCGGTGACGCCGCGATTCCTCTCCCGGCCGGGAGAGCTCGAGCTGCTCGGCGGCGGGTGGGCCGAAGCGGGCAACGCGCAACGACAGAGAGACGGCGGGCGCCGGCAGCTCTTCGAGGCGGGGCAGGAGCACGGCGCGCAGGGCTCGAGCCGATGAGGTGGGTCGGCCGAGACCCTGCGCGACGCTCCAGCTGCCGCCACCACCGAGCAGCGCACCGAGGCGAAGCCCCAGCAACGTCCGCCCCCTGCGCCGCGGCGCGGCGAGCAGTCGATCGACCAGCAGCTCCAGCGCCCGCTCCAATTGGCTGCCGGCCGTCCCCTCGGGAAGCTCCAACTCCTCCGCCAGCCCATCCCAGGCACCGTGGATGCCGAGGAGGAGCAACTCGTCCTCGCCGCGGGCGATGCGCAGC
>JASLJO010000097.1 GCA_030152505.1 Solirubrobacterales bacterium
GACCTGCGCGACCTCTCCGCACCGCTGCCGTACGGCGCCCAGATCGCGATCCTCCCCGACCGCGATCCCGAGGCGCTGGAGCTGATTCGTCATGACGCCGCCCACGTGATGGCCGAGGCCGGGATAGAGCTCCATCACCGCCTCGGCCATGACGTGCGCGGCGTCGTGACGGATCAGCTCCAGCGCCTCGGGATCGCGGTCGGTGAGGATCGCTATCTCAGCACCGTCGGGGAGCGTGGCGCTGAGATCGCGCAGCTCGCCGTCGAAACGAATCGCCAGCGCGGCCTTGGCCAGCCCCGGACCGATGGCCGCCGCGGCGTCGGCGCCGGTGGCGCCGTCGGGCAGCTCCAACGGCGTGCCGTCGGGCAGCTTCACGGTGATCTTGGTCGCGGCCTCCATGCCGCCAATGCTACGGGGGGTCGCCCCACCGCCGCTCGATGGCAGCATTCAGGGGTCTATAGGCCCCCGAATGCTTCATTCTGCGCCGGCACGAGCCTGGCGTTCGGCGATCAGCGGACACGGGTTGGGACCACCGAGGACGCCACGGTGTTCCCAGAGCGTGTACGGGCCGGCGCGGCGGCGGCGCATCAGCCCGTTGAAAGGGGAATGCCCGGCTGAACCCATCGTGACGACGAAGCGGATGCCGGCCGGCGACCTCCCCCCCGCGGTACTCGCCGGTTCGATGCAGATGCGACCGCCGCGCAGCTCCCAGGCGATGTAGCGCTCCCCCTGTTCGTCGGCGAGAAGCTTGTCGGGGGCGAGAACGAGGGTCGAGTCGCCGGCGAGCAGCGGCCGCAGCCCGGTCAGAACCGGCGAATACGAAGTCGGCCCAACTGGGGCGTTGGCAAATGCGAGCAGCGAGCAGGCGCCGGCGGCCGACAACCAGAGCCAGAGCAGCGGGTGCGGGGCGCCTTTCTTGCCCATAGGTGCAGTAAGGCGCCCGGCTGCCGGCGCGAGGATGGCCAGGGCGCAGATCGGGGCGGCGATCTCGAGCGCCTTCGCCGCGGTGTAGGGGGTACCGCCAAGGCGCGCGGCGAGGTAGAGGGCGATGACTGCGACCAGGCCGGCGAGCAGGGCTTGCTCTCGGTCGCGCAGTGCGCGACGAACACCCGACACAAAGAGGGCGGCGGCGAACCCCGCCCCCAGGAAATAGACGAAGGCAGGCACCGCACCGTCGCCCGGGGCCAGGCGGAAGTCGCCGGAGGGCCAGATGCCCAGCGCGGTGAAGGGAGAGATCTGGCCGAAGAGGTTGCCGAGGCCGGGGCCGTTGGGGTCGAAGGTCTCGAAGCTGTGGAAGTCGATCATCCGGCCCAGCTCGGGCAGGGCTCCGATGGCAAACACCAGGACGGCTAAGGACAGAGCGCGTCGGCCCGCGGGTCCTGTCGGGGCAGGGGACCCACCACCCCTTCCGGTAGCTAAAGCTTCCTCAGGGGCGGTCCCCCCTGCCCCGCCACCCGCGGGAGATGCGGATTTGCTCCATGCCAATTCGGCGATCGCCCAAGCGACTGCTATGGCCGCTAGCCAGATGAGGCCTGGGAAGCTGTAGGTGTAGACGGAGCCGATTGCCAGAACCGCTGCTGGGACGAAGCGCAGCTGAAGGTTTCGCCAGGATCTGGTGCTCTCTCTCAGTGCCAGGACGAAGGCGAGGACGAGGAGGGCTTGGATGACCTCCTTGAAGGCGCCCTGGGCGAAGTAGGAGGCGACCAGGTATGGAAGGCCAACGAGGAGGGCCGCCGCGGTGCGGCGCCAGGCGGGCTGGTCGGCGAAGGCCGCCAGCGCAGCCAGCGGGGCGATCACGGCTGCGGCCACCGTGAGGCCGTCGAAGCCCTGGACTATGCCGATGCCCAGGCCCTTGTTCAGGGCGACGACGATCGAGTGTGGGCCCAGGGGGTAGCCCTGATGGAGGAGCTGGGAGCCCTCGCCGTGGACGAGCCGGTCGGTCGCCAGCAGGTGCTGGGACATGTCGGGGTTGAAGCCGGTGCCGAGGATGCCGAAGTGGCCTTCGACGGCAAAGGGCAGCGAGGCGGCGATCAAGGCCCCGAGGGTGACGGGCCAACCCGCGCGCAGGGCCCCCCTCCCATCCTCGAGCCTGCCACGCAGGTAGACCACTGCGGCGACGGTCAGCGCTAGCACGACAATCGCTGACACGACGCCATCCCCTGGCAGCCGCACCGTCGCCCAGCAGGTCGCACAGAGCAGCGCCAGCCCGACCGCGGGTGCGAGCCAGGACCAGCGCCTCGCGCCGCAGAGCGCCAGCGCCGCCTGACCAATTGCCAGCGAGGCCACCAATACCGCCAAAACCGCCGCATAGGTCCCGATCACGAGGCGCCGAGCCTAAACTGAGCGGATGGCACACGTCCCCCCCGCTCGACATCTACTGCGCGCGCGGGACCTCGCCGACGCGCGCTACTTCGAGCCGCTCGACGTCGACGACATGGCCCGTGCCGCCGGGCTCTCTCGCGCCCACTTCAGCCGCGAGTTCCGCCGTGCCTTCGGCGAGTCGCCTCACGCCTACCTGCTGACGCGCCGGCTGGAGCGCGCAGCCGCCTTGCTGCGGACGACCGACAACTCCGTCGCCGAGATCTGCCTCGCCGTGGGCCTGCAGAGCATCGGCTCCTTCACCACCAGCTTCACGCGCACCTACGGCAAGCCGCCGACCGCCTACCGGGCGGACCATCCACCCGCCCTGCACCTGGTCCGCGTCCCCGGCTGCGTCGTACGTGCCTACGCCCGTCCGAAACACCGCACGTTTCGAGAAGACAGCGGCAAGGCGCCCGCCTAGCATCGACAGCGAATCGTTCCGTCGAGCAAGGAGAAACCGATGATCAAAATCGCAAATGCCCAGCTCTGGGTCCATGACCAGGACGAGGCCCTCGCCTTCTACACCGAGAAGGTCGGCATGGAGGTGCGCGCGGACGTCAGCCTGCCCGAGATGGGCGACTTCCGCTGGCTGACGGTCGGCCCTCCGGGCCAGGAGGACGTCTCGATCACCCTGATGGCGATCCCCGGACCGCCGGTGATGGACGCCGACACCGCCGAGCAGGTCCGTGACGTGATGGCCAAGGGCTTCGCCGGCACCGTCTTCCTCACCACCGAGGACTGCCAGGCCTCCTACGAAGAGCTGAAGGCCCGCGGGGTCGAGTTCACCGAGACGCCCGAAGAACGGCCCTACGGGATCGACTCCGGCTTCCGCGACCCGTCCGGCAACAGCATCCGCCTCACCGAGGTCCGTCTGCCGGCGACGGTCTGAACTCGCCGCCGCCGAGCTCCGGCGGCAGCACACGCGGCCCCTCGGGATAGAGCGAGCGCAGCATCTCCTCGCTCATCTCGAGGGTGCTGCTCACCGCTTCCGGCGGCGCCCCGACGATCAGCCAGAGCGCATCGACCCCAGTGTCGTTGAAGACCTGGCGCACAGAGTCGGCCTCGACCAGGAGCGCGTCGAGTGGCCCGAGCTCCAGCGACCGCCCGTCGACCCGCACCCGGCCGCGGCCCTCGAGCAGCACGTAAAGCTCCTCCTGGGTCTGGTGCCGGTGCTTGGTCGAGGCCTGGCCGGGCCGCAGGCGCCAGAGCCGGGCGGCAAGCGCACCCGCCTCCAGTTGCTTGCCCAGATCCGTGTTGAGCACGCGCATCTGATTCGACTCGCGCCAGAAGGCGTCGTCGGCGCGCAGCAGGCGATGGGCCATCGTCGCTCCTCTGGAGGTGGTGGAGTGGGCACAACTGGGCTCGAACCAGTGACCTCCGCCTTGTCGAGGCGGCGCTCTCCCAACTGAGCTATGCGCCCCAGGGACCCTTGAATCTAGCAGCGCGCCGACAAGGCCTGCCGCCACTCAAGTCTCCCCCTGCAAGCGCCGATGCAAGCGGTGAAACTTTTCCCCGGACAGCGTGTTTATCTATATGAGTCGCCGAGCAGGGCGGCGACGAACTTCAAAGTTTGAGGACCGACGAGCCAGGCTAAAGATCGACTTGGCGGTACGTCCTTCGGAAGCAAAGGGCCCCAATTGGGGCCCTTTTCCGTTCCTCAACGGACGTGATCGCTCGGCAGGTGCCAGCGGCGTGGCGCGATCAGCTCGTCGATCGCCTGCGGCCCCCAACTCCCTGGCTCGTAGGGCTGGACGGCCGGTGGCCTTTCGATTACAGGCTGGGAGATCTCCCAAAGACGCTCGATACCGGTCGTCGTGGTGAAGAGCGTGCGGTCGCCGAGCATCACGTCGTGGATCAGCCGCTCGTAGGCGTCCAGAGCCCGTGCCCCGTTGCCGAAGGTATCGGCATAGCTGAAGCGCATGTGCGCCTCGCCGAGGTGCATCGTCGGCCCGGGCACCTTGGCGAGAAAGGAGGCCGAGATGCTGCCCGGGTCGCCCAGCTCGAAGGTGAGATGGTCATGGCCGAAGGACTCGGCGATCTCGTCGCAGTCGAGCGGGAACATTCGCCGCGGCGGCTGCTTGAAGGCGACCGTCAGCAGGTGACGATCCTCAGCCATGCGCTTGCCGGAGCGCAGGAAGAAGGGAACGCCGTCCCAGCGCCAGTTGTCGACGCAGGCGCGCAGCGCGACGAGCGTCTCGGTATCCGAATCGTCGGCGACGCCGTCCTCTTCACAGTACCCCTCGTACTGACCGCGGACGGCGCCGGCCGGATCGAGCGGCGACATCGAGTCGAAGACCTTCTCGCGCTCGGCGGTCAGTGGCTTCGCCTCGAGCGACGTCGGCGGCTCCATCGCAACGAAGCTGAGCACCTGGAAGAGGTGCGTGACGATCATGTCGCGAAACGCCCCGGTTGCCTCGTAGAAGCCGGCGCGCATGCCGATCGAGAGCGTCTCGGGGACGTCGATCTGCACGTGATCGATGTGGTTGCGGTTCCAGACCGGCTCGAACATGCCGTTGGCGAAGCGCAGCGCCAAGAGGTTCTGCACAGCCTCGCGGCCGATGTAATGGTCGATGCGAAAGATCTCGTCCTCGGCGAACACCGAGAGCAGGCAGGAGTTCAGCTCGCGGGCCGAGGCGAGATCGAGCCCGAAGGGCTTCTCGGTGATCACGCGAGAGCGGTCGCCGAGGCCGATCGCGCCCAGCTCGCGGGCCGTCGAGCCGGTGGCCCGCGGCGGCAGCGAGAGGTAGTGCAGGACGCGTGCGTCGCCGCCGAGATCCCCCCTTGCGTCGTCGACGGCCGCACCAAGTGCACCGAGCCCGTCACCGATGCCGACGAAGTGCAGGCACTCGAGGAAGCGATCCAAATCGCCGGCCGCCGGCGGCCGGCGGCTCGACCCCTCGATCGCTTCCCGGGCCAGCTCCCGAAACCCCTCCTCCCCCACGTCGTGCCGCGCCACTCCGACGATGCGAAAGCGCTCCGGCATCAGCCCGACTCGCGCCAAGTGGAACATCCCCGGCAGCAGCTTGCGTCTCGCCAGGTCGCCCGTCGCGCCAAAGAGGACGATCACGTGGTTCTCGGGCACACGCTCTTCGGTGCCCGCATGGGCCGGCTCGGTGACGGTCACGGCGCTCATCGGTTGAGCCTGACAGTTACCCGTTGGGCGACAGATCGAGTCAAGGCCCGCCCGCCAGAAGGCGCCTACCGGAATCGAACCGGTGTAAACGGCTTTGCAGGCCGCTGCGTAGCCACTCCGCCAAGGCGCCAGACGATCAAAGCCTAGCGGCGGGGCACTGCCCTGGGCCTACGGTTACGGTGCCACCACCCGGACCCTCACCGAGGCCTATGGAGCGGCCATCCGCGGACTCGCGGGTGCCGGCTCGGCGCGACTGTCCGCCACCGCCACCCCGACCAGCACGGCGCTCGCGGCGATCACGGCCGCGAAGAGGCTCAGCGGCGCCGTGAGCAGCGCCAAGATCGGTAGGGCGATGCAGGCAACCGCCCTCGATCGCGGCACGCTCCCGGTCGCCCTGCGCATGAAGGCCATCTGGGCGAGCAGAAAGGTCGCCGGGCCGCCGAAGACGAGGACCGCCACGGCGAAGCCAACTGATCCGTTCGGATCGGCGATCGCCAGCTCGTCACCCACCGCTATGGCGATGATGCCGATGACCATCAGGATCAGCGTGTAGTTGCCGACAGCGACCAGACGCGAGGGGTTGGCCGTCTCCTGCACCGCCCGTACACCGATCTCCTCGGCGCGGTGGAAGTAGCACCACCAGAGCGCGACCGAGCCGGCGAATGCGACCGCCAGGACGACCAGCCGGTTCGCCTGAACCGGCTGGTCGGCAAACGCGTTGCCGAGAGTGAGGACCGTCTCGCCCAGGGCGATCAGGAAGAAGAGGCGGAAGCGCTCGAGCAGGTGCTCGGCGTAGATCTGGCTGTCGGAGCTGAACGGGCTCTTTCGCCCCGGCAGGGGATGGCCAGCGATGACGCCGCAATAGGTCACCAGCGTCGCCACCGCCCACAGCGCGAGCTGCGCGCTTTCGTCGGTCACCAACCCGGCGATCCAGATCGGCGCCGTGCCGATCTCCCAAACCAGGGCGTTGACGAAATGCGCATGGAGTCGATGGCCGCGAAAGGCAAACACGGCGAACGCGGTCCTGCCGATCTGGATTGCGAGGTAGCCGCAGACAAACAGCCAGGCGCGATCGCCGAAGGCTCCCGATATGGACGTGGACATGACCAGACTGGCGAACATCAGGCAAAGCAGCAACAGCCGGACCGGGCGGCGATCGGCGTCGAGCCAGTTCGACGTCCAGACCGTCATGAACCACGCGTACATGACCGCCAGGGTCAGGACCAGGGTCTCGGCCATCCCGCGGGCATCGACGTGGCCGACCAGGTGATGGGCGAGCTGACTGACGGTGAAGACGTAGACCAGGTCGAAGAACAGCTCGAGTGGCGTGACCGCGCGCGCCACTTCGCGGGGACGCACCAGCGAAGGAGCGTGAGGACGATCGTCCGCGGGCATCATCACGCGCGTAAGCATGCGAAAGCTCGCGGACGGCAGTCATGCCAGGCATGCGCGCCCTACGGTTCGCGTTCAGACTCTTTTGGCGACTCGAACCCAGCCAGCGCGACAGTCATCGTGACCGGCGTCTCACCCGATTTCTTCATCCGGGCCTCGGCGCGGCCCTGCTCTCCGAGGACGAACACACGCAGCGCATCCAGGTCAGCCAGCACCCCCATCCAGCCCTGCGCGTCGAGCTGAAGGAGCGACCAGGCGAGGCAGCCGTCGTCGCGGGCGTCAAAAGTTCCAGCCCTCATCGCCTCTCTCACCTGAGCGGAAAGCTCTTCAAACGTCCGCCAGGCTTCGGTGTCCGCCAGCTGGGCCGGCACGTCTGCCCAAGGACCGCCCTGGTCGTCGGAGACCGCGGGAACGGTGGCGCGGTAAAACTTCTCACTGGCCCCCCGGCGCCTTCCTCCAGTCCGAGTTTCGACCTCCCTGAGTAGGGCGATTTCCGCAAGCTTCTTGAAGCGACGGCGGATGCCGGCGATGGAGTCTCCGCCAAATTCGGAGTGGAACCGCGGCGCGCTCATCTCACGTCGATTCGACTCTTCGACGATCCGCATGCACACCTCGTCCGCGAGGACCTTCGAGAGTCGAACCGGCAACGGGACAAAGGGCTCCTCATGGCTTTCCACGACGCGGGGAGCGACCACACCTCCGCCCTCAACCGGCGGCTCGAAGGCAATCTGCACAACGCTCGCGCGGATCGCCTCCTCGCCGGAGCGAGCGATTCTATGGGCGGAGTCATTCTGCTCTTCGAGGAGCCGCTCAAAATGCACCCTGATCGCGTCGATCGCGTTCTGCCAGCCACGTCGATCGAGACGCAGCGATACGAAGGCCAACCTGCGACTCGAGCCCGCCTCGAACCGCCCGGCCTGGATCGCCGCGCGGAGACGCCAGGCGATCTGCTTGAAGGAGTTCCAGCTGAAGGCGACGCGAATGGAGTACGGCAACAGAGCCCAGGTCTCGGCATCGAAGAAGGCCAGCTCGGTTGCCCGATAGAAGCGCTCGACCCCGCCGCGACGGCTACCCCCCGGGCCTTCGCTCCGTATGAACTTGAGCCAGCCCGCCTCTGCGAGGCGATCGAAGTTTCGCGTAACTCTCGAGATCGAGCCGCCGCCGAACTCCTCGTGGAACTGCGTCGGGCTCATCTCCCGCATGTAGAGCTCGGTCACGATCTTCAGGCGCAGCTCGACGCCAAAGACGATGGACAGGCGCCGCAGGCGTGCCGCCTGTGGCCCACTGCTCGTCAAATGTCTGCTGTCACGCATTCTCCTGGAGTGATCGGCTCTCATTGAGCGCGATGAGTCTACGGGGTATCTCGATGAGATCCAAGTAGTTCCCGATCCTTACCACGCATAGATTGGCCCGAATTTCCAACCATTTTGAAGGGGGTGAAAGGATGAACCTCATAGCGAGCCAGGCGGCCCTTCCGGTCGTATCCATCAGGAAGGTCGGCTAGTCGCCGCCTTCAGAAGTATGAGCCGGGCCCCTGGCGTCGATCGCCAGGGGCCCGGCCCCTTCCGGCACGTCGATGCGCCACCGGCCCTACTCGATCAGCTCCAGGACTCGGCGCTCGATCGTGCCCTGCTGCCGAGGCGTAACCGTTCCTTCGGGCGCGAGGCTCGGAAGCTCGATCGTCTTGCCGTCACGGAAGCGGTCGAGTATCCGCGGGTCGATGTAGGAGCTGCGGCAGACCGCCGGGGTGTTGCCGAGCCGCTCGGCGACGCGCTTGACCGCGGCGCGGATCGCACGCTCCCCTCCCCCCTTCGAGCCAGGCGCTCCCTCTCGCGCAAGCTCGACCGCGGCGAGCACGGTCCCATGCCAGGTGCGGAAGTCCTTCGCGGAGAACTCCTCTCCCGCTTTCTCCTGCAGGTAGGCGTTGACCTCCTCGGAGCGGACGTCGCGCCAGGCCCCGTCCTCGCGGAAGACGAGGAGATCGTCAGGACCGCTGCGGCGGTGGCGCATCGCTTCGATCGCCGCCTTGACTTCGGGATCGCGGATCGACTGAACACGGCGCTGGCCGCTCTTCGCCGGGAAGTCGAAGACGACCTCCTCGCCCTCGATCGAGACGTGCTCGCGCAGCACCGTGGCGACCCCGAAGCTCTCGTTGGCCTCGGCATACTCCTCGCCGCCGATCCGAAAGAAGCCCAGGTCGAGCAGGCGCACCGCGCAGGCCAGCGCCCGCTCGCGCGGCATCTTCCCGCGAGCAAGGTCCTTTTTCACCGCGCGCCGCAGACGCGGCAGCTTCGCGGCGAACTCTCGCATCGACTCGAACTTGCGCTGCGCCGCCCACAGGTGCCAGCGCTCGTGGTAGAGGTACTGCTTGCGTCCGGCTTCGTCGAGCCCGGTCGCCTGGATGTGACCATAGGGGTCGCCGCAGATCCAAACGTCTTGCCAGGCGGGAGGGATCGCCAGCCCCCGAATCCGATCCAGGGTGTCCTCGTCGCTGACGCGCCCGCCTTCGGGGTCGAGGTAGCTGAAGCCGCTGCCCCGCCGCCTGCGGCTGATGCCAGGGCCCGAACAGTCAGAGCGCCTGAGTCGCCCCCGCGGGCGAAGCTCAGGTCCGCTCATTCGGAAGGCGGCACCGGGATCGGCTTGCTCTCAAGTGCAGTGATCACCAGTGCTTTCATTGCGCAGGAGCTACCCGTAGTTCTGCTGCTTCAACCGCGGCCGGGCACAGCGAGGGCACCCGACTCGCTACCCGGACTCGGGTCGTTCCTCTCCCGGCCAGCTTCCGGTGCCCTTCGCAAAGGCCCGGCGCGCACCGTGTTCGGCGAGGCCTTTCGCCAGGCGGAAGATCGCGCCCTCGATCACGAGCGCCGCGACGAGCTTCGGCCAGGAGAACTTGCGATGCTCGGGACTCGGCGGCTCCTGGTCGTCGATCAAGCCCCAGAGGCGTTCGAAGATCTTCTTGCCGACCAGTCCGGCAAGCATCCCGGCAATGACACTGATGGGCGCGAACAGGAGTCTCACCGTGGGCCTCCCTGTGGCTCCTCCCGCGGTTCGAGCTGGATCTCGCGCTCGGCTCGCGGGTCTCCTTCCGCGATCTCGAGGGCGCGCTCGCGCTCGGCGTTCAGCTGGTGACCGAAGAGGATCGCCAGGTTGCTGATCCAAAACCAGACGAGCAGGGCGACCAGCCCGCCGAGCGTCCCGTAGGTCTTGTCGTAGGAGCCGAAGTTGGCGACGAAGAAGGCAAAGGCGGCCGAGGCGAGAGCCCAGGCCACCAGCGCCACCAGCGCTCCCGGCGTCACCCAGCGGAAGCCGCGCAGCCTGGCGTTCGGCGAGGCGTAGTAGAGGAGGTCGATCATCAGCACGAAGATCGCCGCCATCACCGGCCACTTGGCAACGTTCCACAGGTCGACAGCGGTGCCGCCAATTCCAAGCGGCCCTGCCACGGCCCCGACGATCGGTCCGGTCAACACCAGTGCCAGGGCGAGTGCCGCCAGAGCAAGAACCATGACCAGCGTCACCAGCAGCTGCAGAGGCCGCAGCTTCCAGAACCTCCGGCCCTCGGGGGTCTCATAGATCACGTTGGAGGCGCGGATGAAGGCGCCGATGTAGCCGGAGGCAGACCACAGCGCGACCGCGAGGCCGAGTACGAAGGCAAAGCCGGCGGCACTCTGGTTGGAGGCGATCGATTCGATCGGCCCCGAGAAGGTGTCGGCGGCCGACTGTGGGCCGATTTCGGTGACGATTTCGGTCAGGCTCTGGGTGGTGCCCTGCGGGTCGCCGACCAAGCCCACTATCGAGACGACTGCGATCAGGGCCGGGAAGAGCGAGAGCAGCCCATAGTAGGTGAGCGCGGCGGCCCAATCGGTGAGATTGTCCTCGCGGAACTCCCTCAGGGTTCGTTTGAGAGTGGCGATCAGGGCGTCCTCTCAGTTCGACCTTCCTGACTTCTCGCCATCGAAGCGGCGCGCTGCTTGCTCATCCCTTCTTGCGCAGCCTTCATCTTCCTCTCGCCTTTCCAGTGGGTCTCGGGCTCGGGTTTGGCGAGGAGTGAGCGGAGGGCCGCTCCCTTGGGCCTCGTGGCGTGTCTACCCCCAGAGGGCAGCGCAAAACGTGTCGCGTCGCTACAAAGCCAGGGCCGCGGCCTTCAGGTGCAATGCCTCAAGCCGGCTCAGCTGCTCGGTCGCCAGTTCGGTCAGGGCGCCGAGATCGAAGCCCGGCAGGTCGCTGGCGTGGGTGTGCGCCAGCGCCCGCCACAGCCGGCGCTTGCCGACAACGCCGATCTGCAACAGCTCCAGCTCCTCGAGGCGGCTCAATGGGGAGTAACCCGATAGCTGTCCGTTCAGCTTCAACCGACCCAGTCGCTCAGCGAGGACGGCCGCGAGCGATTTGAGCTTGCTCTGACCCACCCCGAGCCGATCCATAACTGCCCTGAGCGTCTCTCGGTCGGACTCGATTTCGGTGCAGACCTCGGCCAACACCGGCCCGAACTCCGGATCGCCCTGGTTGCCGGCTCGCAACCTCCTCGCCAGCTCGACCCCCGACGTCGCCCCCGCCAGGTGGTCGTTGAGATAGATGGCGAGTAGCTTCTCCACGTTCCGTGGCTACCCCAGGGCCGCCCTCCCAAATCAGAGCAGAGCAGGTCGTGCCGGAACCCGTTTTGCTCGCGGTCCTCGGGGGTAGCTCGCTCAATACTGCACTGCAAGCGAGTTCAGGAGGCTGGACAGATGGGCTCAGAGGAGACCGGCTTGGTCACCGGCACCAAGGACAAGGACTACAACGTGATCTGGTTCACCGAGCAGTGCCTCGGCAACGTGCTGCGATTGGAGACCTACATCGAGGATGCCGA
>JASLJO010000030.1 GCA_030152505.1 Solirubrobacterales bacterium
AGGCGCCGTGGGTCGAGGTGTGGCTGTCGCCGCAGACGATCGTCATCCCCGGCTGGGTGACACCAAGCTCCGGCCCGATCACGTGCACGATCCCCTGGCGCTCTGAGCCCAGCGAGTAGATCGGGATGCCGAACTCCTCACAGTTGCGCTCCAGGGTCTCCACCTGTACGCGCGAGAGCTGGTCGGCGATCATGCGCGCCGCCATCGTGCCCACCGACGGCACGATGGCGGCGCGACTGATCGCCGACGAGCTCTCGCGCGTCCAGGTCGAGACGCTGGAGCGCAACTGCGAGGAGTTCGGCATTCCGATCTTCTCGCTGGGTTCCGAGCGACAGGGCATCGTCCACGTGATCGGCCCGGAGCTGGGCGTCACTCAACCGGGCATGACGATCGTCTGCGGCGACAGCCACACCTCGACCCACGGCGCCTTCGGCGCGCTCGCCTTCGGCATCGGCACCTCCGAGGTCGAGCACGTGCTGGCGACGCAGTGCATGGTGCAGAAGCGGCCGAAGACGATGCGCATCCTCTACTCGGGCGAGCTGCATCCGGGAGTGACGCCGAAGGATCTGATCCTGGCGACGATCGGCCGCCTCGGCACCGGTGGCATGGTCGGGCACGCGGTCGAGTACGCCGGTCCGGCGATCGAGTCGCTCTCGATGCCGGGACGGATGACGGTCTGCAACATGACGATCGAGGGCGGCGGTCGGGCCGGGATGATCGCTCCCGACGAGACGACTTTCGAGTGGGTGCGCGGAAAGGCGGCCGCACCAGAGGACTTCGACGCCGCGGTCGAGCGCTGGCGCCGGTTGCCAAGCGAGCCCGGCGCCGAGTTCGACACCGAGTTCGAGATCGACGCGGCCGACATCTCGCCGATGGTCACCTGGGGGACCAATCCCGGGATGGTGGTCGAGGTGACCGACTCGGTTCCCGACCCGGCGACGATGGACTCGCCCGCAGACCGCGAATCGGCCGAACGGGCGCTCGCCTACATGGCCCTGAAGCCCGGCACGCCGATGACCGAGGTGAAGCCCGAACGGGTCTTCATCGGCTCCTGCACCAACTCCCGGGTCGAGGACCTGCGCGAGGCGGCGGCGATCGTCGACGGCCGCAGGGTCGCCGACTCCGTGCGGGCGATGGTCGTGCCTGGCTCCCAGCAGGTCAAGGCCGAAGCGGAAGCGGAGGGCCTGCACGACGTCTTCCGCTCCGCCGGCTTCGAGTGGCGCGAGGCCGGCTGCTCGATGTGCCTGGGGATGAACCCCGACATCCTGATCGAGGGCGAGCGCTGCGCCTCGACCTCGAACCGCAACTTCGAGGGACGCCAGGGAAAGGGCGGGCGCACCCATCTGGTCAGCCCGGAGATGGCCGCGGCGGCGGCGATCGAGGGACACTTCGTCGACATCAGGGATTGGAGCTGAGCATGCGACCGATAGACGTGATCGAGGGCAAGGTCTCGGTCCTCGACAGGGCCGACGTGGACACCGATCAGATCATCCCCAAGCAGTTCCTCAAGCGGGTCGAGCGCACCGGCTTCGGCGAGTTCCTCTTCTACGACTGGATCCGCGATGGCGAGATCGAGCTGGCGCCAAACCCGATCCTCGTCGCCGGGCGCAACTTCGGCTGCGGCTCCTCGCGCGAGCATGCGCCATGGGCGCTGGAGGACTTCGGCTTCGAGGCGATCGTCGCACCGTCCTTCGCCGACATCTTCTACGTCAATTGCACCAAGATCGGCCTCCTGCCGGTCGAGCTGGACGAGGAGCACTGCCGGGCGGTGGCGGAGGCGGGCCAGGCACGGATCGACGTCGACGATCAGACGGTCACCTGCGCCGGCGGCGTCTTCGAGTTCGAGATCGAGCCCGACGTGCAGCACCGGCTCCTGCACGGGCTCGACGACATCGGCATCACCCTGGAGAGCGCAGGCGCGATCGACGAGTTCGAGGCGGCGCAGGGCGCCGCCGCCGGGCCGATCACGACGGCGCTATGAGCGCTCCCGGCGATATGCCGCCGATCAATACCGGCCCCCTCGAGTGGGATGCCGACACCTACGACGCGGTCTCCGACCCGCAGTTCGAATGGGGCGTCGAGGTCCTGGGGCGGCTCGAGCTGCGCGGCGACGAGTCGGCGATCGACGCCGGCTGCGGCTCGGGCAAAGTCACCGAGGAGCTGCTCGGGCGCATACCCGAGGGCCGACTCCTCGCGGTCGACGGCTCGGAGGCGATGATCGCCAAGGCGCGGGAGCGACTGGGGGAGAGGGCGACCTATCTCGTCGCCGACCTCTCCGAGCTGGAGGTCGAGGAGCAGGTCGACCTGATCTTCTCGACCGCGACCTTCCACTGGATCGCCGACCACGAGCGCCTTTTCGGGCAGCTGCGGACGGCGCTGAAGCCCGGTGGGCGCCTGGTCGCGCAGTGTGGCGGCCTGGGCAACGTCGCCGAGCACGCGCAGGCGATCGCCGAGGTGACGGGGCGTCCGGAGTTCGCCTCCCACCTGACGCAGATGACCGGCATGTGGAACTTCGCCGCGCCCGACGAGACCGAGGCGCGGCTCCTGGGCGCCGGCTTCAGCGAGGCGCGTTGCTGGCTGCAACCCAAGCCGGTGACCCCGCCCGATCCCCTCGCGTTCACCTCGACCGTCACCCTCGGCCCGCTCCTCGCCCAGCTCCCCGACGACCTCCGCCGCCCCTTCGCCGAAGCGATCCTCGCAGCGTCCCCCCAGCCCCTCACCCTCGACTACGTCCGCCTCAACATCGAGGCCACCGCCTAGACGTGCCGGTGCTGCGGTGTCCTATATGACCTCGGCGCACCGGCACGTCTAGAGTGCGGCGCTCGTGAGTGGGCCCCCCCACATAGTGCTGCTGCCCGGCGACGGGATCGGGCCGGAGATCATCGCCGCGGCGAGGAAGCTGCTCGAGGCGCTGGGGGAGTTCGAGTTCGAGGAACGGCTGATGGGGGGCTGCTCGATCGACGAGCATGGCGTCGCCCTCACCGAGGAGGTGCTGGAGGCGTGCAGGGGATCTGACGCCGTGCTGCTGGGCGCCGTCGGCGGGCCGAAGTGGGACACGACTGACCCCGACGCGCCGCGGCCCGAGCAGGGCCTTCTCGGCCTGCGCAAGGGGATGGGCCTCTACGCCAATCTGCGGCCGGTGCGACCCAGCCCGGCGCTGGTCGGCGCCAGCCCACTGCGCGAGGAGCGGATCGCGGGGACCGACCTGCTGGTCGTGCGCGAGCTGACCGGCGGCATCTACTTCGGCGATCGCGGGCGCGACGGCGACTCGGCCCATGACACCTGCGAGTACTCGGTCGGTGAGATCGAGCGGATCGCCCGCGCCGGCTTCGCCGCCGCGCAGCGGCGCGCCGAGGGCGGCGGCAACCGAGCGCGAGTGACCTCGGTCGACAAGGCCAACGTGCTCGAGACCTCGCGCCTCTGGCGCGAGGTCGTCAGCGGCCTCGCCGGCGAGTACCCAGACGTCGAGCTCGACCACCTGTTGGTCGACAACGCCGCGATGCAGCTCGTCTCGCGGCCCGCGGACTTCGACGTGATCGTCACCGAGAACCTCTTCGGCGACATCCTCAGCGACGAGTCGGCGATGCTCACCGGCTCACTCGGCATGCTGCCCTCGGCCAGCCTCGGCGAGGGCGGCGCTCCCGGCCTCTTCGAGCCTGTGCACGGCTCGGCTCCCGACATCGCCGGTCAGGGCATCGCCAACCCGCTCGCCACCTTCCTCAGCACGGCGATGATGCTGCGCCACGGGCTCGACCGGCCGGAGGATGCGGAGCGGATCGAGGCCGCGGTCGACGCCGTGCTCGAGCGCGGCCTGCGTACGCCCGACCTGCTCAGCAACTCGCCGGCGGAGGTCGAGATCGGAACCGCGGATATGACCGCGGCCGTGCTCGGCGAGCTGTAGCTCGACCTCCCTCGACTCATCGGGCATAATTTCCCGGGATGGAGACGGCGGAGCTGATCTGGCAGAACGGCGAGTTCGTGCCCTGGCACGAGGCCACGACGCACGTGCTCAGCCACGGACTGCACTACGGCTCGGGCGTCTTCGAGGGCATCCGCTGCTATGAGACCGAGCGCGGCCCGGCTGTCTTCCGCCACAAGGACCATCTCGACCGCCTGGCCAAGTCAGCCGAGCTCTACTACTTCGAGCTTCCCTACTCCGGGGAGGAGATAGCCGAGGCAACCCGTGAGCTGATCCGCCGCAACGAGCTGCGCTCCTGCTACATCCGCCCGCTCGCCTTCCGCGGCTACGGCAACCTCGGCCTCTATGCGACCGATGCGCCAATCGACGTCGTCATCGCCGCCTTCCCCTGGGGCGCGTACCTCGGCGAGGACGGCCAAAAGCACGGCATCCGGGCGAAGGTCTCGAGCTGGCGGCGCATCGGCTCGGGGGGGTTGATTCCGCACGCCAAGGCTTCGGGTCAGTACCTCAACTCGATCCTCGCCAAGACCGAGTCGCAGAACGCCGGCTACGAAGAGGCCCTCCTGCTCGACGAGCGCGGCTTCGTCTGCGAGGGGTCGGGCGAGAACATCTTCCTCGTCCGCGATGGCCAGATCGTCACCCCGCCGCACGTCGCCGCGATCCTCGACGGGATCAATCGAAAGTCGGTGATCCAGATCGCCCGGGACCTTGGCTACAGCGTGGTCGAGCGGGACATCGCCCGCTCGGAGCTCTATCTCGCCGAGGAGGTCTTCCTCACTGGAACCGCGGCCGAGCTCGTCCCGGTGCGCGAGATCGACGACCACCCATTGGGCGAGCCGGGTGAGATCACGCGCGTGATCCAAACCAAGTTCCAGGACGCCCTGCACGGCCGCGCCGAGGAGTACCTGGAGTGGCTCGACTTCATCGAGGTACCGACCGGGCGAATTACGCCTGCCGCCTAGCGGCTGGCGCTGCGCTGCGCGCAAGCCGGGCCGAGAGGCCCGCGTCCCGGATCATCCTCGTATCGAAAGGCAACAGATGGAACAGGTGAAGCTCTACGACACCACCTTGCGCGACGGCATGGGCGGGCCCGGAATGTCGCTCTCGGTCGGCGAGAAGCTGAAGGTCGTATGCGCCCTCGACGAGCTCGGCGTGCAGCTCATCGAGGCCGGCTTCCCGAGCTCCAACCCGAAGGAAGCCGAGCTCTTCGGGCAGTTGGCGGAGCTGCAGCTCGAGCAGGCGACGATCGCCGCATTCGGGATGACCAGGCGGCGCGGAGTGGCGGCTGAAGACGACGAGGCGCTCGCCGTGCTGATCGACAGCTTCGCCCCCGTCGTCTGCCTCGTCGGCAAGAGCTGGGGCCTCCACCTGGAGAAGGTGATCAAGGTCTCCGCCGAGGAGAACCTGGCGATGATCGCCGACTCGATCGCGCTCTGCCGCGAGTGCGGCAAGCGCCCCGTCTTCGATGCTGAGCACTTCTTCGACGGCTACCGCGACGACTCCGCCTACGCGCTGGAATGCGTCGGCGCCGCGGCCGAGGCAGGTGCCGAGAACGTCACCCTCTGCGACACCAACGGCGGCAGCCTGCCGGGCTTCGTCGCTGAGGCCACCGCGGCGGTGGTCGAGGCCCTCGGAGGCCGCGTCGAGATCGGCATCCACACCCACGACGACGCCGGCTGCGCGGTTGCCAACTCGCTCGCCGCGGTGGAGGCCGGGGCGCGCCTGGTGCAGGGCACCGTCAACGGCTATGGCGAGCGCTGCGGCAACGCCAACCTGGCGACGATCCTGCCGGCACTGCAACTGAAGATGGGCTTCGAGGTGGTGCCGCCGGAGCGGCTGGCGCTGCTGACGCAGACGAGCCACTACCTCGACGAGCTCTGCAACATGACGCCAAACCCCGACCAGCCCTACGTCGGCCGCAACGCCTTTGCCCACAAGGCGGGCATGCACGCCGCCGGGGTGGCCGCCGACGCCCGCACCTTCGAGCACCTCGACCCGGCCGAGGTTGGCAACGAGCGCGACATCCTCGCCTCCGAGCTGTCCGGCAAAGCGACGATCCGCAGCCAGGCTGAGCGGGCCGGGCTGGAGCTCGACGATGCGGCGGCGGCCCGGGCGGTCGAGCGCCTCAAGCAGCGCGAGCACCGCGGCTACCACTACGAGGCTGCGCCGGCTTCCTTCGAGCTGCTGCTGCGCCGCGAG
>JASLJO010000049.1 GCA_030152505.1 Solirubrobacterales bacterium
GTCGCGGCGACGACCAGCAGCGAGGTCGAGAGGTTGGCCCAGACCAGCAGCGGCATCCGCCAGAAGGTCATCCCGGGCGCACGCATGGTGATGATCGTCACCAGGAAGTTGAGCGCGGTCGCGATCGAGGAGGCACCGGCGAACTGCACGCCGAGGTTGAAGAACGACTGGCCGAGAGGCGCTCCGGTGGAGAGCGGTGCGTAGCCGGTCCAGCCGGCGTCGAAGGCCCCACCCGGCGCGAGGAAGCTGCCGATGAAGAGCAGCCCGGCCAGCGGCAGCATCCAGAAGCTGAGCGCGTTGAGGCGCGGGAAGGCCATGTCCGGCGCGCCGATCATCAGCGGCAGGACGTAGTTGGCGATGCCGGCGAAGACCGGGATGACGAAGACGAAGATCATCAACACGGCGTGCGTGGAGAAGAGGCTGTTGTAGGTGGCCGCGTCGACGATCTGCGTGCCCGGCTGCGCCAGCTCGGCCCGGATCAGCATCGCCATCAGGCCGCCCACGAAAAAGAAGAAGAAGGTCGTGCAGATGTACTGGATGCCGATCACCTTGTGATCGGTGTTGAAGCGGAAGTAGTCGCGCCAGCTCTTGGCGCCGTGCTGGGAGTGATCGTCGGGGATCGTCGGCATGCCGGCCGCCCAGCGCAACCAGTAGTCGAAGCAGCCGAAGCCGGCGAGGAAGCCGAGCGGGCCGGTGACCAGCGGCACCACCACGTGCGGGTAGCCGGTCTGTTCGGTCTGCCAGATCGGCAGGCCCGAGATGTCGCGCAGGACGACGACCAGGCCGACGCCGAAGGCGGCGGCCAGCACCGCGCCCAGCACGCCCCGAATCCACCCCGGTTGCTTGATAGCGGCGACCATCAGTAAGCCTGTCCCTCCATTATGCCCCGCCCGTTCCGACGGCTTCGACGGGGTTGGTCTCGGTGTCCTGACGGATCGATTCCATGTACGGGGCAGGCACGGTTTCCTTCAGCCCGGTGACCCATTCGCGGAACCGCGCGGGTGACTCGACCACGACTTTGGCCCGCATCGAGGCATGGCCGAAGCCACAGAGCTCGGTGCAGATCAGCTGATAGGTGCCGACCCTGTCGGGGGTGACCGTGGCCGTGGTCGTGATCCCCGGCACGTTGTCTTTCTTGATCCGCCACTCGGGAACCCAGAAGGAGTGGATCACGTCCTGGGAATGCATTTTGAACTGGACCTGCCGATTGACCGGGACGTGCAGTTCGCCCTGCGAGTAGGCGTTGCCTTTGCCCGGATAGCCGAAGCTCCAGGCATATTGCTGGGAGAAGACGTCGACCGTCATCGGGTTGCCTTCGACCCTTTCGATGTCGTTCAGCACCGACCAGCTGTAGCCGGCGCCGAAGAGGACGATGATCGTCGGAATCACCGTCCAGGCGATCTCGAGTCGGGTGTTGCCATGGATCGGCTCGCCATCGGACTCGTCGCCCGGTTTGACTTTGAATTTCCACAGCGCGTAGAAGAGCATCACCATGACCAGGGAGAAGACGAAGGCCGAGAGGACGATCATCACGTTGAGCAGATCGTCGATCTTGGGCGCCGCCGTCGAGGCCGCCTGTCCGTCCCAATTGATCGACAGCATCACCGCCGAGATCGCCGCGGTCAGAGCGACGGTGGCGGCGAGCATCTTCGCTATCGGCAGGCGGCCGTACATGAGGCGGCGGGCATTCTATTGAAGCGGCGGCGGGAGGATTTCCGCCCCTTTCCCGGTCGAAGCGGCCAGCACCCCGCGGGCAACTCCCTCCCAGCTCCAGAGCCGCCGCGCGGTCTCGACCAGCGCCTCACGCGCCTCGACCCGCACGTCCCGCGGAAGCTCCAGCCAGGCATTCAAGCGAGCGGCGATCGCTTCCACGGCCCCCTCCTCGACCGGGAACGAGACCAGCTCGGCGACGTCGCTCGGCAGGGCCTCGGCCAGCTCCCTGGATACCTCGCGCATGCCTGAATGCCCTGCCGACACGGGCAGTACCCCACACGCCGCCGCCTCGGCCGCGACCATCCCGAACGCCTCCGGAAAGGTGCTCGGCATCGCCAGCGCCTCAGCCCCCGGCAGCAGCTCCGCCACCTCATCGTGCTCCAGCCTGCCGATGAATTCCACCGAATCGGCAATGCCCTTCGCGGCGTCGACGTAGCCCTCGGGTGGATCGGCAAGGAACGCGCTCAAAATCGGCAGTGGCTCCGCGACACCGCCCTCGAGTCCCCGCCCCAGCTCCGCGATATCCCGTGCATCGTCCAAGTCACCCCTATCGAGCGCAGCCAATAGTCGCCGCAACCCCTGCTCGTACTCCCCATAGCCGGCGATTTCCAACCGGGCCTCTCGGTGCTCCGCATGAACCAAGGGCCAGGCCGCCAGCAGGAGGTCCACGCCCTTGGAGACGATCAACTTGCCGACGAACACGACTCGGGGGCTTTCGGCCGCGGGTCCGGTCCGCGGGCGGAATGCCTCAGTGTCGACCCCTGGTGGGCCCAGGCGGGTCTTCCCTCGAAGACCGTCGACGTCAGGAAGCGCGGCCCAGAGCGACTCGGCCGTGTGCCGGGAGCCGACGAGGACGGTTGAAGCTGCCGCCATGCCCTCCTCGGCGTAGGGCAAGAAGCGGGGGTGCGGCTTGACCGTGTACTCCAAAGCTGAGCCGTGAATCTTCGCCGCGAAGCTGCCGATACCAGCGCGGGAGAGGATCGCCGGCCCCATGACCAGGTGACCCCCCAGGGCTGCGTCAAACCCCCCGGCCGCCTCGGCGACCTCGCGTACCGCGGCGACGTTGGCGTCGATGTAGCGGCCAAGCTCCCTATCCGTGAGCTCGGGGAAAGCTTTCACCTCGAAGCCCTCGTAGGGGTCTTTTACGTAGACCGGGAGCAGGCCGCCGATGTCGGGGTTGTGGATCTGGACGCCGTCGATCTGCACCTGGCGGTCCTGGCACAGGAGATGGACCTCGTGCCCGAGCCCCGCCAGCGCGCGCGCCAGATTTGCGGTGTAGATGTTGCTGCCGGTGCCGCGCAGCATGTAGCCGTGGAAGAGCAGGACTTTCATAAGCCGCCGCCTGCTCCGCTTCGCGTCCGCGGGCAGCGGCAATCAGCATATTGGCCCCGCTCGCAAAGAATCAGATCGTGATGCTCGCTGATCCAGGGGGCGGAACGATATTGTCTCGGCCGTGAACTCGAAGCAGCTCTACCGGATGCGCGCACCGGCCTCGGGACGTGAGGCGCTGGCGTATGCCGAGCCGGGCTCGGTCTACCTCGACCGCGAGACCGACGAGGAGATGGTGCCGGTGGCGATGGTCCTGCCGCTCGCCCCCGCCGCCTCCTCCCTGCCCCGCACCCCGGAGAATCTGCGCGCCTGCCGCCGCTGCGACCAGCTGATCGGCCTCGACGTCAGCGACTGCCCCTACTGCGGCCTGCGCCAAGAAGCCCTCTGAGACGATCTGGCCGGCACATGCCGGTGTCCTCGGTCGCTCGGCTCGGGTCACGCACTAGTGTGCGCTCCCCTCACCTCGCTCTCTGCGTCCTTGGCCTGCTTGGCCAGATCGTCTCAGGGCCTCGGGGACGAGGCTGAACGCAAGGGCAATCGCCACGACGCCCAGGGCGATCAGATAGACAGCTCCGGCATCAGGGCCTGTCAGGTGCGCCGCAACCCCGCGATCAGGCAGACGACTGCGCAAGTCATCGGCCCGGTCTGCCTCGGACAAAGGAAAGTCCAAACCAATGGTGTCCGGCCACGGATCTTCGACCCGCGGGAAGAGCGAGCCTTCGATGAGCCATAGCTACGGCTTCTTGACGACGGTCGCCGTGTAGAGCAGGCGGGCGTTGCTGTAGTAGCAGCCGTAGGTCTTGGTCTTGCCGACGCCCTGTTGGGGGTGGCCGCCCTGGATGTCCTCCTTCGAGGAGCAGTGGTCGGTCAGGCGGCTGCCGCGCCAGGTGTTGTCTTCGGCGACGTTGAAGGCGAACATCGGAGCCCAGGTCGGGATCGTCAGGGCGACGACCTGGCCTTGGACGACGTTGAGCGGGTGATCGAGGGCAAAGATCGCGGTGCTTCCGAAGTAGGAGTTGAGGACCTGCAACGGGCTCTGGCGGACGAGCTTGAACTGTGGTGGCTTCGAGCCTTCGACCGGCTTCAGCACGCCGATCCGCGCCTGCGAGGGCGTACCGAGGAATTCGTTGAAGAAGCTGACCTCGTCGGTCATCTTGTCGCTGTCGGTGCGCGAGGGGCGCGAGAGCGTGATCGACCAGGCGACGATCTTGCCGTCGAAGGGGACCTCGTAGGGACGCGGCACCCCTCCCGCGATCGCCTGGAAACCGGTCACGTGCCCCTCGACCCGGCAGGGCACGACCTCGACGTTGTTGACGATCTTGCCAGGACAGGACGGCGGTGGGGTGGAATCGGTCTTGCCGAGTACGACGACGCGGGAAGGTGCCGAGTCTGCGTCTCCAGGCCAGGTGGCGGCGACCAGCAGGATGAATGCGCAGGCGAAGCCGAGCGCGGCCAGGGCGCGGCTGCGACGAGGTGGGTTTTCCAATGCTTTCACCACAGTCTCCAGGGACAACCCGAGCCTGCGACCAGGGTTGCGGCAGGGGATTCTGTCCTTCGCCGCGCCTTTCTGCGGTCCTTCGCCGAGACTGCACGATCCGTCCCCGGTAGGGTTGCCTGCCGAGATGGAGGGCACGACGCCGATAGACGAGTTCATCCCTGCCGGCCTCGCTTCCTTCGGAATCGAGGCCGATGAGATCGACCTCGCCGTGATGGCCGCCCTGCACGGGCTGCTCTGGGCACCGCTGCTCGAGCTGCTCGCACTCGACACCGAGGAGATCGAGCCCGAGCGCTTCCCGGACCTCTCGAGGGGACCGGAGTGACCGACCCGCTCGACCTCGGGCTGCGCGCCCAAGCGGCGGCGATCGCCGCCGGCGAGGTCGATTCCGGCGATCTGCTCGACGCCGCCCTCGCTCGGATCGAGCAGCGCAACCCGCCGCTCAACGCGGTGGTCGAGACCTTCCCAG